>DASWRZ010000463.1:0-19773 GCA_036402935.1 Actinoplanes sp. | reverse complement strand
AGTGGCTCGACGAGCGCGGTTACGACTCGACCCTCGACTACGTGCGCTCGTGCGCGATCGCCGTTCTGGAAGAGACCGGCCTGCTGCCGCACCTCAACCCGGGCGTGATGAGCTGGGCCGAGCTGCAGCGTCTCAAGCCGGTCGCGCCGAGCATGGGCATGATGCTCGAGACGACTTCGACCCGCCTCTTCTCGGAGCCGGGCGGTCCGCATTTCGGCTCGCCCGACAAGGACCCGGCGGTCCGCCTGCGGGTCCTCGACGACGCCGGCCGGGTCGGGGTGCCGTTCACGACCGGCCTCCTCATCGGCATCGGCGAGACCCGCGCCGAGCGGGTCGAGTCGCTCTTCGCGATCCGTCGCACCGCCCGAGAGTACGGGCATCTTCAGGAAGTGATCATCCAGAACTTCCGGGCGAAGCCCGACACGGCGATGCGCGGGATGCCCGACGCCGAGTTGCACGAGCTGGCCGCGACCGTGGCCGTGGGCCGTGTCCTGATGGGTCCGCGGGCCCGCATTCAGGCCCCGCCCAACCTGATCGACGCCGAGTTCGGTCTGCTGCTGCGGGCCGGCATCGACGACTGGGGCGGCGTCTCGCCGGTGACGCCCGACCACGTCAACCCGGAGCGGCCGTGGCCGCAGATCGATCTGCTGCGGGAGAAGTCGGCCGAGTCCGGCTTCACGCTGCGCGAGCGCCTGACGATCTATCCGGAGTACGTCCGCCGGGCGAATGAGGGCTGGCTCGACCCGCGGCTGGCCGCTCATGTGGCGGCGCTGGCCGGCGACGACGGCCTCGCGCGTGAGGATGCCGTGCTCGAGGGCCGGCCGTGGCAGGAGCCGGACGACGTCTTCGGCACCGGCCGTACGGATCTGTTCGCCACGATCGATACGACCGGGCGCACGGATGACCGGCGTTCCGACTTCAACGAGGTCTACGGCGACTGGAACGAGGTGGCCGCGCACATCACCACCGACAGCGCCCGGACGACGCCGACCGATGTGCTCGCCGGGTTGAAGCTGGCGGCCGAAGATCCGGCCGCCCTGTTGCTGCCGGAGCACGAGGACAAGGCGATGGCCCTGTTCAACTCGGACGGCGCGGCGCTCGACGAGCTCACCCGCATCGCCGATGATCTGCGCAAACAGGTCAACGGTGACGACATCACGTACGTGGTCAACCGCAACATCAACTTCTCCAACGTCTGCTACGTGGGCTGCCGGTTCTGCGCCTTCGCCCAGCGGGAGAAGGATGCCGACGCCTATCGCCTGTCGGTCGACCAGGTCGCCGACCGGGCCGAGCAGGCCTGGCAGGACGGCGCCTCCGAGGTCTGCATGCAGGGCGGCATCGATCCCAAGATGCCCGTCACGGCGTACGCCGACCTGGTACGCGCGGTCAAGGAGCGGGTGCCCGGCATGCATGTCCACGCGTACTCGCCGATGGAGATCGTGACCGGCGCGTCCAAGGCCGGCATCCCGATCCGCGAGTGGCTGACCCGGCTCAAGGAGGCCGGGCTCGACACGATCCCGGGCACCGCGGCCGAGATCCTCGACGACGACGTGCGCTGGGTGCTGACCAAGGGCAAGCTGCCGACCTCGACCTGGGTCGAGGTGGTCAGCACGGCGCACGAGGTCGGCATCCGGTCCAGCTCGACGATGATGTACGGCCACGTCGACCACCCGCGGCAGTGGCTCGGCCACTTCCGGGTGCTGGCCGGCATCCAGGACAAGACCGGTGGATTCACCGAGTTCGTGGCGCTGCCGTTCATCCACACCAACGCCCCGATCTATCTGGCCGGCATCGCCCGGCCGGGCCCGACCTGGCGGGAGAACCGGGTCGTCCACGCGATGGCGCGCGTCCTGTTGCACGGGCGGATCGACAACATCCAGTGCTCGTGGGTCAAGCTTGGCGACGAGGGCACGCGAGCGATGCTCAACGGCGGGTGCAACGACCTCGGCGGCACGCTGATGGAGGAGACCATCTCCCGCATGGCGGGATCCGAGCACGGCTCCGCGCGTACGGTCGCCGAGCTGAAGGAACTCGCGGCCGCCGCCGGCCGACCGGCCGTCGAACGCACGACCGTGTACGGGCGCCGTTGATCTTTTTTGCTTGATCGCGTTTAACTGGAGGACGGCCGGGCTATCAGAGCCCGGCCGTCGTCGTCTGTCCCGTTTGCGTCTTACGTCACACGGGGTGGGACACCGGCTGCGCCAAGGTCACAAATCGGGTTAAATTGGACGTGCGGTGGTGGGTGAGCGTTACCTACCGGCGCCCCTGACAGATAGGGCAGGAACGGGACCACGTTGCGCCTGAGGCGCGCCGGGGAAACGGGCCTATTTATCAGGTTCGGCTTGACGACGCACGTCTTACACGCGTGTAATTTCGGTGGGGTTGTGGACGGGGGGCGCTGCATATTCGCCCTCGGCCGCAAAAAACACGCCGCGTGCGTGGGGGGTCAGCGTCGGTGTCACTGCCGGCGCGAGGAATTGGGAGGCACGCCGATGGAAGCGCAGGTTGAAGGGGTAGACCTGCTCGGGGACGCGCCCGAGTGGCAGGAACGGGCGCTGTGTTCGCAGACTGATCCGGAAGCTTTCTTTCCTGAAAAGGGCGGCTCGACGCGCGAGGCGAAGCGCATCTGTGGCCGGTGCGAGGTCAAGGGAGATTGCCTGGAATACGCGCTGGGCCACGACGAACGTTTCGGCATCTGGGGTGGACTGTCCGAGCGCGAGCGCCGCAAGCTCAAGCGCCGAGTTGCTTGAGCCGCTCCGCGATCGAGCGCATCAGCTCAGTTCGTCCGGGTCCACTCCGAGCAGGTTGGCTACCTGCTCGATGATCACGTCGTGAACGAGGTCGGCGAGGTCCTCGCGGTCCATCGCCCGGAATTCCAGCGGCCGCCGGTAGAGCACGATCCGTGGGGGGAGCTCTTGCCGGCCGGGTCGCCCGGGCAGCAGGCGGGCCAGCGGCACCTCGCCGTCCTCGAGCACGTCGGAGTCGTAGACGTTCAGCTCGGGCGGCACGTCCTCGACCGCGAACTCGACGCCGGCCAGCTCCTTGGCATAACGCCGCTCAAGGCTCTCGACCGTGTCCAGCACCAGGTCGTCGAAGATCTCGGCCTTGGTGCGGGCCAGCGGCACCGTCGCCGGCACCAGGCGGCCCCGCAGGCCACGGCCGTGCCGGTCGCGCCGGGCCGGATGCCCGGGCCCGGACTTGCGCGCGAGCCTGGCCTGATCCGGCCGGCCCGGCTCGCTGCGGCGGCGCTCGGAGCTGGTGGTCACTCGGAAAGACTAGTCCCTAGCGGGCGATCAGCGTGCTCAGGCGGCTGCCGCCGCGTGTCCGATCGGCTAATTCGTCCCATGGAGTCGGCGTGTCGAAATGCCCATGGCCGAATCGTGATGCAATCGCGGGTCGGCGTGTCGCGGTGTAACGGCACCCACGCGAGGCGCGGGAGAGATAACGTGCCGCCGTGAGGTCACCACGGCGCTGCTCCCGGAACGGCTGTCCCCGACAGGCGGTCGCCACTTTGACCTACGTCTACAACGACTCGACGGCCGTCGTCGGCCCCCTCGCGGCGTTCGCCGAGCCCCATACGTACGACCTGTGCGAGCCCCACGCCCGCAGCCTCACCGCCCCCCGAGGCTGGGACCTGGTCCGTCACGACGGCGATTTCGCCCCGCCCCCCCCCCCCCCCGACGACCTGGTCGCCCTGGCCGACGCCGTCCGCGAGGCGGCCCGTCCCCCGATCGCGCCACCCCCGCGCGCCGACGAGGACGGTCACTTCCCGGGCCATCAGACCGGCCGCCGCGGCCACCTGCGCGTCATCCCGCCCTCCCACTGAAGACCAGAGCGGCCCACTGAGGATCAGAGCGGCCCACTGAGGATCAGAGCGGCCACTGAGGATCAGGGCGGCCACTGAGGATCAGAGCGGCATGGCGACCAGCTGGTAACGGTGCCGCAGCCAAGGGATCAGCGTGCGGTAGGCCGCGATCGTGTCCGGCTGGTTGTAGTCGTGGGACAGGATGATCGCGCCCTTGCCGACGCGCTTCTCGAGCGTCTTGATGACCCGGGCGCGGTGGGCGGTCAGGCGGTGGCTCCAGGTGTGGGCCGGGCTCGGGAACATCTGACCGACAAAACCACACGGAAACGCCGCGACGCCGGCGCGCCGCGGCGTTCCTCCGTCCGCTCAGGCGGACAACTCCGCCAACTCGTCCGATGTGAGCAGACGGGAACGGATCAAGAACCGTACGCCCTCGGGCGCCTCCAGCGAGAAGCCGGCGCCGCGCCCGGGGACCACGTCCACCGTCAGGTGGGTGTGCCTCCAGAGCTCGAACTGCGAGGCCGACATCCAGAACGTGATCGGCTCGGGCACCCCTTCGATGCGCAGGGACTCGAGCAGCACGTCGGACTTGCCGGTCCGGAATTCGCCCTCCAGGTAGCACATCGGCGAGCTGCCGTCGCAGCAGCCGCCCGACTGGTGGAACATCAGCGGACCATGTTGCTCCCGCAGCTGCCGCATCAGGCCGGCCGCGGCGGGAGTCACGTCGACTCGAGTGACCATGGCCTAGAAGAAACCCATCGCCTTGGGGGAGTAGCTGACCAGGAGGTTCTTGGTCTGCTGGTAGTGGTCGAGCATCATCTTGTGGTTCTCGCGACCGATGCCGGACTGCTTGTAGCCACCGAACGCGGCGTGCGCCGGGTACTGGTGGTAGCAGTTCGTCCACACGCGACCGGCCTTGATCCCGCGCCCGGCCCGGTACGCCTGGTTGATGTCCCGGGTCCACACGCCGGCACCCAGGCCGTACAGGGTGTCGTTAGCGATCTTGATCGCGTCGGCGTAGTCGGCGAACGACGTCACCGAGACCACCGGCCCGAAGATCTCCTCCTGGAAGATCCGCATCGCGTTGTTGCCCTCGAAGATCGTCGGCTGGACGTAGTAGCCGCCGGACAGGTTGCCGCCGAGATCGGCCCGGGCGCCGCCGGTCAGCGCCTTCGCGCCCTCCTGCCGCCCGATGTCGAGATAGGACAGGATCTTCTCGAGCTGGTCGTTCGACGCCTGCGCGCCGACCTGGGTGTCGGTGTCGAGCGGGTTGCCCTGCTTGAGGTTCTCGACCCGCTTCACGCCCGCGGCCAGGAAGTCCTGGTAGATGCTCTGCTGGATGAGCGCGCGGGACGGGCAGGTGCAGACCTCGCCCTGGTTGAGCGCGAACATCGCGAAGCCCTCGAGCGCCTTGTCGTAGAAGTCGTCGTCGGAGGAGGAGACGTCCTCGAAGAAGATGTTCGGCGACTTGCCACCGAGCTCCAACGTGACCGGGATCAGGTTCTCGGAGGCGTACTGCATGATCAGGCGTCCGGTCGTGGTCTCGCCGGTGAAGGCGATCTTGGCGACGCGGTTCGACGAGGCCAGCGGCTTGCCGGCCTCCACGCCGAAGCCGTTGACGATGTTGAGGACGCCGGGCGGCAGCAGGTCGCCGATCAGCGACATCAGGTAGTGGATCGAGGCCGGGGTCTGCTCGGCCGGCTTGAGCACGACCGCGTTGCCGGCGGCCAGGGCTGGGGCCAGCTTCCACGTCGCCATCAGGATCGGGAAGTTCCAGGGGATGATCTGGCCGACCACGCCGAGCGGCTCGTGGAAGTGGTACGCGACGGTGTCGTCGTCGATCTCCCCGGCCGAGCCCTCCTGGGCGCGGATCGCGCCGGCGAAGTAGCGGAAGTGGTCGATCGCGAGCGGGATGTCGGCGGCCAGGGTCTCGCGGACCGGCTTGCCGTTCTCCCAGGCCTCGGCGACCGCGATCTTCTCGAGGTTGTTCTCGATGCGGTCGGCGATCTTGTTGAGGATGTTGGCCCGCTCGGCGACCGAGGTGCGGCCCCAGGCGTCGGCCGCGCCGTGCGCCGCGTCCAGCGCCTTCTCGACGTCGTCGGCCGTGCCGCGGGCGATCTCGGTGAAGGTCTCGCCGGTCACGGGGGAGGGGTTCTCGAAGTACTGACCCTTGGCGGGCGGGACGTACTCGCCGCCGATGTAGTTGTCGTAGCGCGACTGGTAGCTGACGATCGACCCGTCCGAGCCGGGCGGGGAGTAAGTGGTCATGATCAGCCTCCGTACCTCTATGTCGGGGTACGGGCGACGCTAATTTCAGCGACGTTGCAAGGACGTTGCAACGCCGTACTCGAGCGCCAGCTGCCGGATGCGGGCCTCGGCCAGCGGGCGGATCGACGAGCCGGCCGGAAGCCGGCGGGCATAGCCCTCCCACATCTGCAGGTCGTCGGCGCCGTAGGGGGTGTGCAGCCAGGTGCGCATCAGGATGCGGTCGCCGCTCGCCAGCACCGCGGCGCGCAGCCGGCCCTCGATCAGCCGGCGCAGGCGAACCACGCCGGGCGCGTCCGAGGACGGCAGCAACGGTCCCGCGTACGCGTCGAGAGCCTCCGCCACGCGACCGTGCTCCAGCAGCCGGGTGACGGACGCGAAGTCGGCGTCGAGCTCGACCCGGAGTCGGTAGGGCCGCGAATCGAGCAGCTCCGGCCCGAGCGTGCGGCGCAGACGGGACAACTCGGCCCGTACGGTCACCGGATTGAGATCGTCGGCATAAAGATCAAAAGTCAACTGATCTCCGGTACGCCCTTCCGGGTGCGCCAGGAGCAGCACGAACAGTTCCGAGTGCCGGCGACCGAGGCGCAGCCGCCGCTCGCCGACGCAGAGCACCGCCTCGTCACGGCCGAGCGAGGTCACCGTGCCGGCGGCCGACGGCGGCGGGCGGTGACTGCCCAGGTAGGCCTCGGCGGCCAGCGCGGTCGCCCGCACCAGGGCCAGGCTGTGCGGGTTGGCCAGGTGGTCGCCGCCGGTCACGTCGATCGCACCGAGCAGCCGCCCGGTCGCCGGGTCGTGGATCGGGGCGGCCGCGCAGGTCCAGCGCTGCACCGAGCGGCTGAAGTGCTCGGTGGCGAAGATCTGCAGCGGATGGTCGACGGCCAGCGCGGTGCCGGGCGCGTTGGTGCCGGCATGGGCCTCGTCCCAGCGGGCGCCGGGCACGAAGTTCATCGCCTCGGCGCCGGCCAGCACCGGCGCCGTGCCCACGACCCAGAGCAGCCGTCCGTACGCGTCGCAGACCGCCATCAGGTGATCGCCGTCCTCGGCCAGGCCGCCGAGCAGATCGCGGAAGATCGGCAGCACCCGGGCCAGCGGATGGGCGGCGCGGTATTCCTCCAGCTCGCCGTCGGACAGCTCGATCGGTGCCGTGCTGTCGGCGGTGTGCAGCGCGTGGGCCGACCGGCGCCACGAGTCGGCGACCACGGCCCTTACCCCGGACGCGGGCGAATCTCCGGTGACGAACTGCTCGTGGGCACGCCCCACTTGCCGGATGTGCTCGGCCGGGTCAGCGCCGAGATCGAGGGCGAGCCACGGGTTGGGCATGGGCGTACCTCCAGTCCCTCCCATCGTGACCCGCATCACGGTCACTAACAAGGCTCTGCCGTGACGCGGTCTCTTGACGGCGATGCTGCTCCGTTGGGCCCTTTTCGATACCTCTACTCCGTTAGTCTCGGCGGGAAGTCACCTGCCTGAGGAGCGAGCTTTGTCTGATCTGTCCAAGATCGTGAAGGCGTACGACGTGCGCGGCACGGTTCCGGACCAGCTCAACGAGGCGGTGGCCCGCGCACTGGGCACCGCGTTCGTCGAGATGCTCCGCGAATCGGGCGACGACGCGGATCGGATCGTCATCGCTCACGATATGCGCGAATCGGGCCCGGGCCTGGTCGCCGCCTTCGCCCGGGGTGCCAACTCGGCCGGGGCCGCCGTGATCAACATCGGCCTGGGCTCGACCGACGAGCTCTACTACGCGGCCGGATCGATGGGCCTGCCCGGCGCGATGTTCACCGCCAGCCACAACCCGGCCCGATACAACGGCATCAAGCTGTGCCGGGCCGGTGCCAAGCCGGTCGGACAGGACAGCGGCCTGGCCGTGGTCCGCCGCCGCGCCGAGCAGTTGCTCTCCGATCTCAACGCGGAAGCCGACGGCCCGTCCCGGATCGAGGAGCGCGACCTGCTCGCCGACTACGCGGCCCACCTGCGGTCACTGGTCGACCTGTCCGGCATCCGGCCGCTCAAGGTGATCGTCGACGCGGGCAACGGCATGGGTGGCTACACGGTTCCGGCCGTGCTCGGCGACCAGGTGCTGCCCGCCCTGCCGCTGGAGATCGTGCCGGTCTACTTCGAGCTCGACGGTTCCTTCCCCAACCACGAGGCCAACCCGCTCGACCCGGCCAACCTGGTCGACCTCCAGGAGGCGATCCGGACCCAGGGCGCCGACATCGGCCTCGCCTTCGACGGCGACGCCGACCGGTGCTTCGTGGTCGACGAGCACGGCGACGCGGTGTCGCCCTCGGCGATCACCGCGCTCGTTGCCGTACGCGAACTGGGCAAGTTCCCGGGCAGCACGATCATCCACAACCTGATCACCTCGGCCGCCGTACCCGAGATCGTCACCGAGCAGGGCGGCAAGCCGGTCCGCAGCCGGGTCGGACACTCGTTCATCAAGGCCGAGATGGCCCGCACCAACGCGGTCTTCGGCGGCGAGCACTCGGCGCACTACTACTTCCGCGACTTCTGGTTCGCCGACACCGGCATGCTGGCCGCGATGCATGTGCTGGCCGCGCTGGGCGGGCAGGACCGGCCGCTCTCCGAGTTCGCCGCCGAGTACGAGCGCTACTCGGCCTCCGGCGAGATCAACTCGACGGTGGAGGATGCACCGTCCCGAGTGGCCGCGGTGCGGGCCGCATTCCCCGACGCCGACTTCGACGAGCTCGACGGCCTGACCGCGCGGCTCGGCGACGGCTCCTGGTTCAACCTCCGGACGTCCAACACCGAGCCGCTGCTGCGGCTGAACGTCGAGGCGGTCAAGCCCGACCGGATGGTGGCTCTGCGGGACCAGGTGCTGGCCATCGTCCGCGGCTGACCGTTCCCGCCTCGGTCTTTCCCGCGTCGGTCCTGACCTTTCCCGTCTCGGTAGGATCAGTGGACTGACTCTTCCGATACCTGTAAGGAGCCGTTCGGTGGCCCTCGATCCGCAGCTGTTGGACATCCTGGCCTGTCCGGACACGCATCACGCGCCACTCACCCTCGACGCCGACGCGCAGACCCTGACCTGCACGGAGTGCGGGCGGGTCTTCGAGATCCGGGATGACATCCCGATCCTGCTGCTGGACGAGGCCCGCAAGCCGGCGAGCTCCACCGAGGCGTCCTGATGGCCATCCCGATGGAGGGCGCCGCCGGCGTGCACGGCCACCGGATCGTCGACGAGTCGCTGCTCGACGACGAGAAGGCGATGCTCGACAACGACCCGGGCGGCATGCTCCGGGCCACCGCGTCGGCCGGCGCCCAGGTGCGCGAGTCGGCGGCGCTGGCCGCCGAGACCGACCTGAGGGTGCTGGCCGACGAGGGCCGTCCCCGGGCCGTGGTGGTGGCCGGCATCGGCACCGCCGGCCTGACCGGCAACATCCTGGCCACCGTGGCCGGCCCGCGCTGCCCGGTGCCGATCATCGGGCACCGCAGCGCCGGCGTGCCCGGCTGGGTCGGTGCGGCCGACGTGGTCATCGCCGTGTCGGCCTCCGGCCGCAGCCCCGAGGCGCTGGCCGCCGCCGACGCGGCCGCCCGCCGCGGCGCCCGGCTGGTCGCGATCGGCAACCCCGACACCGAACTGCAGGCGATGGCCGAGCGCGCCCGCGCGCCGTTCATCCCGGTGCCGCGCCGTGCCCCGGCCCGGGCCAGCCTCTGGGCCCTGGCCGTCCCGGTGCTGCTCGCCGCCCGCGCGATCGGCCTGGTCAAGGTCAACGAGGCCGACCTGGCCGAGACCGCGACCCGGCTCGACGCCGACGCCGAGCGCTGCCGCCCCGGCGCCGACTCGTTCGTCAACCCGGCCAAGGCACTCGCCCTCGGCCTGGCCGGCTCGATCCCGATCGTCTGGGGCTCGTCGCCGCTGGCCACCGTGGCGGCCCGCCGGTTCGCCGACACGCTGGCCGCCAACGCGCGCTACCCGGTGATGGCGGGCGCGCTCGGCGAGGCCGGCCGCGGCCGGGTCGGCCTGCTCGACGGCGTCTTCGGCGGCCTGGCCGAGACGTCGCGCGACATCTTCGCCGACTCCGACGCCGAAGAGTCCGAGCTCACCCGGCTGCGCCTGGTCGTCTTCCGCGACGGCGGGCTCAACCCGGAAGAGGACGCCGACGAGCCGGTCGCCGTCGAAGAACGCCGGGCCGACGCGGTCCAGACCCTGGCCGAACGCCGCGGCGTGCGCTGCGACGTACTCACCGCCGAGGGCGCCTCGACGCTCGAACGGCTCGCCTCCCTGACCGCGGTTCCTGATTTCGCATCGCTCTATCTAGCATTGGCACACGGGCTCGACCCGATGGCCGTGCCGGCGATCAACGAGATGAAGGAGCTGTCCAATCCGATGCCCGAAGGCATTTCATGAGCTCTGAGGGGGGCACCAAGGCGATCATCGCCGCTCTGTCGGCCAACCTCGGCATCGCGGTCACCAAGTTCGTGGCGGCCGGCCTGACCGGCTCGTCGTCGATGCTGGCCGAGGCGATCCACTCGGTGGCCGACTCGGGCAACCAGCTCTTGCTGCTGATCGGCGGCCGGCAGTCGCGCAAGAAGGCGACACCCGAGCACCCGTTCGGCTACGGCCGCGAGCGCTACATCTACGCGTTCATCGTCTCGATCGTGCTGTTCAGCGTCGGCGGCCTGTTCGCGCTCTACGAGGGCTATCACAAGATCAGGCACCCCGAGGCGATCCACGAGTGGCAGTGGGTACCGGTGGTGGTGCTGATCATCGCGACCGGCCTCGAGGGCTACTCGTTCATGACCGCGATCCGCGAGTCCAACCACACCCGGGGCAAGACCTCGTGGGTCAACTACGTGCGCCGGGCCAAGGCGCCGGAGCTCCCGGTCGTGCTGCTCGAAGACTCGGGCGCCCTGGTCGGCCTGGTGCTGGCCCTGTTCGGCGTGGTCCTGACCCTGATCACCGGCAACGGCGTCTGGGACGGCATCGGCACCGCTGCGATCGGCCTGCTCCTGGTGGTCATCGCCGTAATCCTGGCGACCGAGACGAAGAGCCTGCTGATCGGCGAGGGCGCCAACCCGGAGGATGTTCGCAAGATCGAGAAGGCGGTCCTCGCGGGCGAGGGCATCGAGCGCATCATCCACATGAAGACGCTGCACCTGGGCCCCGAGGAACTCCTGGTAGCGGTAAAGATCGCCGTCCCGCGCACCGAGCGCGCCGACGATCTGGCCCGCCACATCGACGAGACCGAGGTCCGCATCCGCGAGGCGCTCCCGATCGCCCGCGTGATCTACATCGAGCCCGACATCTACGACCCCGGCCAGGCCGCGGCGGCCACGGCCGACGACGCCCCGGCGTCCCAGGTCAGCGCCTGACCAACCGCATGTCGACTGAATCGACACGCCGACACTGACGCTCCGGTCAAACACCGCCGGACCCGGATCACCCCGGCCCCGCCGAGCCGCCGCCCAGGCCCGGCGGGGTCGCTCTTTCCGCCAGGCCAGAGCCGGCTCTTCGGGTCGGTGGGTGCGTGGCTCGCGGCACGGACAGCCGGCGGTGCTGATACTTTCCGCGGTATGAGCGTGTATCCGCTGAACGGCATCATCCGGCCCTACGCCTGGGGGTCGCGGACCTCGTTGGCCGAGTTGCAGGGCCGGCCGGCGCCGACCGAGGAGCCCGAGGCCGAGCTGTGGCTCGGGGCGCACCCGGACGACCCGGCGACCGTGAACCGGCCGGAAGGGCCGGTCGCGCTCGACGCGCTCATCGCGGGGGACCCGGCGGGGCAGCTCGGGGCCGGGGTGGCGACCGAGTTCGGGCCGCGGCTGCCGTACCTGCTCAAGGTGCTCGCCGCGGAGACTCCGCTCTCGCTGCAGGCCCACCCCGACAACGAATACGCGAAGCGGGCCTACGCCCGGCAGCAGGCCGACCCGTCACTGCCCAGGAACTATACGGACGCGTACCACAAGCCGGAGATGCTGGTGGCGCTCACGCCGTTCGAGGCGCTGTGCGGGTTCCGGTCGCCGGCGACCTCGGCCGCGGCGATCGAGGCGTTCGGCATCGAGAGCCTGGCCCCGGTCGTGGCGGCGCTACGGGGCGGCGACCTGCGTACGGCCGTACGCGACCTGCTCACCTGGCCCGATGCCGACCGCAAGCCGCTGGTCGAGGCGGTGGTCGCGGCCGCCGGGGCGGCGCCGTCGTCCGACGCCGAACTCGCCGCGCGGCTGGCCGGCTACTACCCGGGTGACCCGGGTGTGCTGGTCGCGTTGCTGCTCAACCACGTGCGGCTGGAGCCCGGCCAGGCGATCTGGATGCCGGCCGGCAACCTGCACGCCTACCTGCGCGGCACCGGCGTCGAGCTGATGGCGGCCAGCGACAACGTGCTGCGCGGCGGCCTCACCCCGAAGCGGGTCGACGTCGACGAGTTGCTGCGGGTGCTGGTCTTCGAGGTGCTGGACGACCCGATCCTCCCGGCCACGCCGGTCGGGCCGGGGGTGGAGACCTGGGAGGTCCCGGTGCGGGACTTCATCCTGTACGCCGTGGACCTCGACGGCACCCGCCCTCCGATCGAGCTGCCGGCCCACGGCGCGCGGATCGTCGTCACGGTCTCGGGAGACCTGTTCGTGGGGGAGAGCGTCGACGGCACCCCGGTCGACGTGCCCGCGGGTAGCGCGGCCTACGCACCCGCCTCGGCCGGGCACATCAAGCTCGCCGGCACCGGCAAGGCCTTCGTGGCCGCCGTCCGCTCCTGACCGGTCCAGTCCGCGCCACCCCGACCGCCCGGCTCGCGCTCGACGGAAGTCCCGGGCTGTTTCTGCAACGGCCGGAGCAGTGACCGGTGCTGCCTGGATTTGCCCGGCGCGGCGAGAGATCGTGCACGGTTCTCGCTTTTGGCGGCGATTTCGGGCTTGGATCGCGCTTTCCCGGCGGATGTCCGGTTTTTGGTGGCCGTGAATGGCGAAAGGGTGCAGTAGCGTGCCTGCGAGCCATTCTCTGCCGCTCATTCGAAACGGTGACGTGGGAGCTGTAGCGGGGTTCGCGCGCGACATCGGTGCAGGTGGGGCCCGTGTGCACGCTCTGTGGCCGAAGGTGCCCGAGAAATTGGGAAATCTGCTGATTTGCTTGACAGGGATGTGTGCTGAGTGTGAAGCTACATACACGCAGCGTCATTGGTGATCGGGGGGTCCCACGGACGCGCGCGGTACCAAACCGGGGGGATGAACGGGGCGGCGGGTCTAGGCCTGTCGCCCCGTTCGCTATGTGCGGCAAGGGAAACGCCGCGCGCCCCGAAGGGCCGTGCGACTCAGTGCACCGGCAGACGAAAAGGGCCGTGCAGGCGAAAACGGCCGTGCAGACGAAACGGCCGTGCAGACGAAACGGCCTGACGCATCCCGACCGAATGTATGCACACGGGAGTATGGAATGACCAGTGACTTCAAGGTCGCCGACCTGTCGCTCGCCGCGTTCGGCCGGAAGGAGATTCAGCTGGCCGAGCATGAGATGCCCGGCCTGATGGCGCTGCGTGAGGAGTACGGGCCGAGTCAGCCTTTGCGCGGCGCGCGGATTGCCGGGTCGCTGCACATGACGATTCAGACCGCTGTGCTGATCGAGACGCTGACCGCGCTCGGCGCGCAGGTGCGGTGGGCGTCCTGCAATATCTTCTCGACTCAGGATCATGCGGCCGCCGCGATTGCGGTGGGCCGTGACGGCACGCCGGACAATCCGCGCGGCGTTCCGGTTTATGCCTGGAAGGGCGAGACGCTCGAGGAGTACTGGTGGTGCACCCGGCAGGTGCTGATCTGGCCGGACGGCGAGGGTCCCAACATGATTCTCGACGACGGTGGTGATGCCACGCTGCTCGTGCACAAGGGCGCCGAATTCGAGAAGGCCGGTGCGGTGCCGTCGGCCGACACGGCCGATTCCGACGAGCACGCCGTGATTCTCGGCGTGCTGAAGAGGAGTCTGCAGGAGGAGAACGGCCGCTGGACTCGTATTGCCGCCGGCATCAAAGGCGTCACCGAGGAGACCACGACCGGCGTGCACCGCCTGTACGAGATGCAGCGCGACCGCACGCTGCTTTTCCCGGCGATCAACGTGAACGACTCCGTGACCAAGTCGAAGTTCGACAACAAGTACGGCTGCCGCCACTCGCTCATCGATGGCATCAACCGGGCCACCGACGTGCTGATCGGCGGCAAGGTGGCGGTCGTGTTCGGCTACGGCGACGTGGGCAAGGGCTGCGCCGAGTCGCTGCGAGGCCAGGGTGCGCGGGTGATCGTCACCGAGGTCGACCCGATCTGTGCGTTGCAGGCGGCGATGGACGGCTTCCAGGTCGCCACCATCGACGACGTCGTGGAATACGCGGACATCTTCGTCACGGCGACCGGCTGCTTCAACGTGATCACCCATGAGCACATGGCCCGCATGAAGCACCTGGCCATCGTCGGCAACATCGGGCATTTCGACAACGAGATCGACATGGCCGGTCTGCAGAGGCGCGGCGATGCTCAGAAGACGAACATCAAGCCCCAGGTCGACGAGTGGCGCTTCGACGACGGCCACTCGATCATCGTGCTCAGCGAGGGTCGCCTGCTCAACCTGGGCAACGCGACCGGGCACCCGTCGTTCGTGATGAGCAACAGCTTCTCGAACCAGACGATCGCGCAGATCGAGCTCTTCACGCGCACCGACGACTACCCGGTCGGCGTCTACGTGCTGCCCAAGCACCTCGACGAGAAGGTCGCCCGCCTGCACCTCGGCGCTCTCGGCGTCAAGCTCACGACGCTCTCCAAGGAGCAGGCCGCCTATCTGGGCGTCGCGGTCGAGGGCCCCTTCAAGGCCGACCACTACCGCTACTGAGACCCAGCGCTACTGAGACCGAGCGCTACTGAGACCGAGCGCTACTGAGACCGAGCGCTACTGGATCGAGCCGGCGGTTGCCGCCGCCGGCTCCTTGATCCGTCTCATTACGACATAGCTCCTGACCTGCGTGCAAGTGCATAGTGTGTCCTGCAAGTTGCAGTCCGCGACCGACCCGCCGTTAAGGTGTCAGCGTGGCGAGGCCGACTTCGACGGCGCGGCGCGAGCTCGGCACCGAGCTGCGCCGCCTCCGTGGCGACCGACGGGGCGCCGACGTGTCATCGGCTCTGGGATGGTCAGAGTCCAAGTTGAGCCGGATCGAGACGGCTCACACCGGCATCAGCGAGGCCGATCTTGATCGGCTTCTCACGGCCTATGACGTACGGGTGGAAGACCGTGACCGCCTCCGCGACCTGGCTCTTCGCAGCCGGGTCCGCGCCTGGTGGACGCCTTATCGGTCGTCGGTGCCCGACCCCTACGACGAATATGTGGCGCTCGAGGCCGAGGCGCTCGCGATCTGCGAGTGGGAAGCCCAGATCGTGCCGGGCCTGCTGCAGACCGACGAGTACGCGCGGGCCGTGATCGAGGTCGGCGCCGATATCGGCGACACCGAGACGATCCAGCGCCGGCTGGCCCTGCGGATGGCCCGCCAGGCTGTTCTGGCCCGCGACCCACCGCCGTCGCTGCAGCTCATCGTGGACGAGGCCGTCCTCTATCGCGAGGTCGGCGGGCGTGACGTGCTGTGCCGGCAGTTGATCCGGATGGTCGAGGCCAGTCACCGTCCGGGACTCGAGCTCCTGGTGCTGCCGTTCTCGGCCGGCGCGCACGCCGGTCAGACCGAGTCGTTCATGGTGCTGGACTTCGAGGAGGGCACGCGCTCTCCCGTGGTGCACAGCGAAGGGCTGACGGGCGGTCTCTTCCGAGTGACAGCCGACGAGGTGGAGGTCTACCAGGACGCCCTCGATGACCTGCGGGAACGCGCATTGTCGGCGGAAGAGAGCCGAACGGCCATCGCTGAAAGGGAGGAATCGCTGCGCTGTCGATCAACTTTCTGAGCTGAAATGGACCTGCATTTTTCGGTCAACGAAAGGGAACGACGATGCAGGACGACGCCACCCTCACCTGGCGTAAGAGCACGCGCAGCGGCGCCGCCGGACACTGCGTCGAGGTTGCCGACGCACCCGCCTCAGTGCTGGTGCGCGACTCCAAGGACGTCACCGGACCGGTGCTCACCTTCGGACGTCCCGATTGGGTCGGCTTCATCGCGGGTGTCCGTGCCGGGGAGTTCGACCGGCACTGATTCACCGATCCGAACACAGGGGCGACGTCATGCGACGTCGCCCCTTACTTGTGACCGGAGCGATACGGCGGCAACTTGACGAATGTCCGGGCGATCTGCGTAAGGTATGGCGAACCTAACTTAGGCAACCCTCGCTTTACCTTGGGAGGAACGCGTGATCCCCACGCTGGTGATCGGACTTCGCGAGGGCCTCGAGGCCTCGCTGATCGTCGGGATCATCGCGGCCTTCCTGAACCACGCCGGTCGCCGCGATGCTTTGAAGCAGGTATGGGCCGGTGTGGGCGCCGCGATCGTCCTCTGTCTTGCCGTCGGCATCGCCCTCTTCGTGCTCTCCCGCGAGCTGCCGCAGAAGGCCCAGGAGGGCCTCGAGACCGTCGTCGGCCTGTTCGCCCTGGTCATGGTCACCTTCATGATCTTCTGGATGACCAAGCACGCCCGCACGATGAAGAAGGAGCTGGAGGGCGCCGCCTCGGAGGCGCTGGCCGCCGGCTCGGCCCGGGCCCTGGTCGTGATGGCGTTCCTGGCCGTCCTCCGCGAGGGGTTCGAGACCGCGGTCTTCCTGATCGCGGTCATCCAGAACAGTTCCAGTGCGGCCAGCTCGACGGCCGGCGCACTGATCGGCATCGTCATCGCGATCGGCCTCGGCTGGGGCATCTACCGCGGCGGCGTCCACCTCAACCTGGGCCGGTTCTTCAAAATCACCGGCCTGGTGCTCGCCCTGGTCGCGGCCGGGCTGGCGATGACCGCGGTGCACACCGCGTTCGAGGCCGGCTGGCTCACCGCGGGGCAGTCCACCGCGGCCGACCTGACCTGGCTGGTCCGGCCGGGCACCGTGGTCTCGTCGCTGCTCACCGGCGTGCTCGGCATCCAGCCGAAACCGACCGTCTCCGAGACCATCGCCTGGTTCGTCTACGCGGTCCCGATCGTCGCCTACGTGGCCTGGCCGCGCCGTCGCCCGGCCCGCCCGGTGGCCCAGAAGCAGCCTCAATCAGCCGGCGCGCCGGTCTGAGCCTTCCCCTCTTTCCGGCTGTTCGCTCAAGGAGTTCCTGCACCATGCCCAGAATCATGCGTACCGCCCTGCGGAGCCTTCCCGTACTGGTCCTCGTGACGGGCATGGCCGCCTGTACGGACGGCAAGTCCTCCTCCTCGTCGGACAGCGTCGCCCCGGGCGCGGCCACGGTGACGATCACCCTCACCGACGACGGCTGCACCCCCTCGCCGGCCACCGTGACCGCGGGCCCGATCAACTTCGAGATCAAGAACTCCACCGCCACCAAGGTCAGCGAGGCGGAACTGCTTCGCGGGGACACGATCATGGGCGAGAAGGAGAACCTGACCCCGGGTCTGTCCGGCTCGTTCTCCCTCAAGCTGGAAGCCGGCAAGTACCAGGTCTACTGCCCGAACGCGAAGACCGAGAAGGTCGACTTCACGGTCAGCGGCAGCGCGGCCGCCGGCTCGTCCGACCCGGCCGTCGCCACGGCGCTGACCGGCGCCACCGCGAAGTACCAGCAGTACGTGGCGGCCGAAGTGGACAAGCTTCTCCCGGCCACCAAGACCTTCACCGACGCGGTGCGGGCCGGCAACCTCGACGCGGCCAAGAAGGCGTTCGCCCCGGCCCGGTACTACTACGAGGAGGTCGAGCCGGTCGCGGAGAGCTTCGGTGACCTCGACCCCGACATCGACGCCCGCATCGACGACGTCGACAACGTGGCCGACTGGACCGGCTTCCACCGCATCGAGAAGGGCCTCTGGGAGGACAGGTCGACCAAGGGCCTCGCACCGATCGCGACCAAGCTCGACCAGGACGTGGCCAAGTTGAAGACGCTGGTCGCGACCGTCAAGTTCCAGCCCGCCCAGCTCGCCAACGGCGCGACCGAACTGCTCAACGAGGTGGCCTCCAGCAAGATCACGGGTGAGGAGGACCGGTACAGCCACACCGACCTCTCCGACTTCGAGGCCAACGTGATCGGCGCGCAGAGCGCGTTCCAGCTGCTCCAGCCGGCCCTCGAGAAGATCGACCCGACGCTGTCGTCGAACGTACGGCAGCAGTTCGCCGCGGTGCTCGATTCGATCAAGCCGTACAAGAAGGGCGACACCTACGTCGACTACACGAAGGTGACCGAGGACCAGCGCCGGGTGCTGACCCAGAAGGTCGACGCCCTCGCCGAGCCCCTGTCCCAGGTGGCGGCTAAGGTCACGCTCTGATGAAGGCCTCTCGGCGTGGATTTCTGCTCGGCGGCGTGGCCGTCGCCGGCGCCGGTGTCGGTGGTCTCGCGGGCCACATCGCCGAGCCCGAGCGGGCCGCGCCGGCCCCGGCCGACCGGGTGTCGTTCTACGGCGCCCGGCAGGCCGGCATCGCGACCCCGCCCCAGCAGCGGCTGGCGTTCGCGGCGTACGACCTCGTCACCACCGACCGCGCGGCGCTGAGGGAACTGCTGAAGACCTGGACCGCCGCCGCGGCGGCGATGTGCGCCGGCCAGATGGTGCCCGGCGACAGCACCACCCCGGCCGCGCCACCGGCCGACACCGGCGAGGCGGTCGGCCTGTCACCGGGCAACCTGACCGTCACGATCGGCTTCGGGCCGTCGCTGTTCGACGGCCGGTTCGGGCTCGCGGGCAAGCGGCCGGCCGCCCTGGCCGACCTGCCACACTTCCCGAAGGACCAGATCGAGGCCGCGAGCAGCAACGGCGACCTGTGCATCCAGGCCTGCGCCGACGACCCGGTGGTGGCATTCCACGCCATCCGGAACCTGGCCCGGCTCGGCCGCGGCACGGTCACCATGCGGTGGTCCCAGCTCGGCTTCGGCAAGGCCGCGTCGGCCAGCGCGGCCGAGGAGACGCCCCGCAACCTGATGGGCTTCAAGGACGGCACCCGCAACATCGAGACGGCCGACAACGACCTGATGGATCAGCACGTGTGGGTCGGCTCCGAGGGCGAACAGGCGTGGCTGCGGGGCGGCAGCTACCTGGTCGCGCGCAAGGTCCGGATGAAGATCGAGGCGTGGGACCGCGACTACCTGTCCGACCAGGAGGCGGTGTTCGGCCGGACGAAGGTGTCGGGCGCGCCGCTGACCGGGGGCAAGGAGCACGACGACCCGAATTTCGCGGCCAAGGACTCGAGCGGCCGGCCGGTGATTCCGATGGACGCGCACATGCGTCTCGCGGCCCACGAGAACAACGGCGGGCTGCGCATTCTCCGGCGCGGATATTCGTACACCGACGGGATGTTCAGCGATTCCGGCGAATTGGACGCCGGGTTGTTCTTCATCGCGTACCAGAAGGATCCGCGCAATCAGTTCGTGCCGCTGCAGCGCAAACTGGCCGCCAACGACGCGCTCAACGAATACATCGAGCACGTCGCATCCGGTTTGTACGCCTGCCCGCCCGGGGTTTCCACCTCCGGTGACTTCTGGGGCAGTGCACTCTTCGCGTAGGCTCGCGGGCAAGATCGCCCCCGGGTGAAGCGGGGTTCGGGAGGACAGTGCAATATTGGACCGCATGAGAGCCCGGGTACTCGTCGTCGATGACGACCCAGCGTTGGCCGAGATGCTCGGCATCGTCCTGCGGAGCGAGGGATTCCTG
>DASWRZ010000462.1:0-4029 GCA_036402935.1 Actinoplanes sp. | reverse complement strand
CAGCTCGCCGGCGCGCATCGACTCCGGGCGGCTGGTGGCGATGCCGACGCTGGCGCCGACGCTGACCGCCTCACCGCCCGCGGGGACGCGCTGGGCGAGCGAGGCGATGATGCGCTCCGCGACGACCACGACGTCCTCGGGGCCGTCGAGGCGGTCGAGCAGCACCGCGAACTCGTCGCCGCCGAAGCGCGCGACGGTGTCGGACGGGCGCACGCAGGTGCACAGCCGCTCGGCGACCGCGATCAGCAGCTGGTCGCCGACCGCGTGCCCGAGCGTGTCGTTGACGACCTTGAAGTCGTCGAGGTCGAGGAAGAGCACGCCGACGACCGAGCCGTCCCGGGCGGCGCGGGCCAGGGCGTGCTGGAGCCGGTCGGCGAACAGCACCCGGTTGGCCAGGCTGGTCAAGGCGTCGTGGAACGCCTGGTGGGTGAGCTCGCGCTCGAGGCGGCGGCGCTCGGTGACGTCGCGCAGGGTGATGACCAGGCCGGCGACGGTTCGGTCGGCGCGCAGGTCGCGGCAGTCCATCTCGAGCAGCAGATCGTTGATCGCGCGAAAGTCCTCGTGCGTGGCCTGACGCCCGTCCCGGACCGCGCGCAGCGCCTCGTGGAGCCGGCGATGATCATCCGGAAGGATCACCTGAGAGAGCCCGAAGTTGGTCGGATCGGCTCCGAAGACCGCGCGCGCCGACGGGCTGGCATAGCGGATGCGGTCCGACTCGTCGACGATCAGGATGACGTCCGAGGTGTTCTGCACCAGGGTGCGGAAGTAGACCTCGCTGTTGCGCCGGACCACCTCCTGGTTGAGGCCGATCCGCTCGATGGCCAGCGCGGCCTGCCCGGCCAGCACCTCGATCGAGCGCTGGAACCCGGGCAGCGCCCAGGTCGGGGCACCCACGTGCAGCACGCCGACCAGCGGGTCGCCGGTCGGGCGGTCGCGCAGCACCAGCGGGCAGCGCAGGGCCATGTGGAAGTGGCTCAGGCGTACGCCGACCGCCCAGTCGATGTCGCGGGTCGGCACCAGCCGGGCGGCGGTGCCGGCCTGCCGGTCCGCGGCGGCCTGCTCGGCCGCCTCGGCCGAGGGAGGTTCGGCGATGGCGAGCCCGAGCACCACGCCGTGCGGCACGTCGGCCGGCAGCAGGTTGTCGACGGCGATGCGCACCGCGAGGATGACCTGCTCGCTGTCGGACGCCGAGACCAGGGCGGCGGACGCCTCGCGCAGCGCCCGCTCCCGGGCCAGGGCCAGGCGGTGGCTGCTCATGATGTCGGCCATCCGCGCGAGCACGAGCAGGAAGGTCAGGGCGCTGAGAGCGGCCACGACCGTACGCGACGGCTCGCTGTACATCTTCGCCAGCAGGATCGCCGGCGCGATCATCGAGGCGCACCCGAGCAGCACCAGCCGGGCCCGGGTGGTCTCGATCGGCGGGGCGGGCATCGGCCGGCTGAGCTCGTTCATCGACGGGTGCAGGGCGGCCAGGCCGGCGGCGGTGTAGAGCGCGAGACGCCCCAGGCCGGCCAGCGCGAGGGTGCCGCCGTTGAACAGCATGAGCTCGTAGCCGACGTCGGCGATCAGCATGGCGACCAGGCCGGCGCCGAGCAGACCGGCCGAGGCCGGCTTGCGACCGGCCGCGGTCAGCAGCCGGGTGAGCACGCCCAGGCAGAGCAGGTCGCCGATCGGGAAGGCGATCGCGGCCAGCATGCTGCCGTGCAGGGTGCCGCCGTCCTGCAGACGCGGACCGAGCACGAACGTCCAGGCCAGCAGGGTCACGCCGGAGGTCACGGTGAGGGCGTCGAGCAGGGCGGCCCGGTCCCGGGCCCCTCCCGTACGCCGTCGGATGAAGATCAGCACGACCCCGGCCAGCAGCCCGTACGCCGAGATGATCAGGACCGTCCCGAACTCGCCCAGCTCGGGCACCTGGTCGGTGGCCCAGCCCGGCGCGCCGAACGCGGCGGTGCCGAGCGCGGACAGCACGACCGCCACCATCAGCAGGTGCCAGCCGATCCGGTCGTGGGGCTTGTTGCCGCGGATGCCGGCCGCGATCGCCACCGCGGCGGAGACCCCGGCGGCTATCCGCACCGGGACGTGGGCGGCGGGCACCAGGAGGAACACCAGACCGAGCAGGCACATCCATCCACCGAAGGCGATGGCGGCCTTACGCGTCGGCATGACGCTCCCATCGGCCCGCGAGCGGCGCAACTGAGCGAAACGGGCACAATCGGGAGGTGCTCCTGGACTTCGTCCGTACCCATACCGCGCCCGCGCCGGTCCCGTTCGTCCCCGAGATCACCCTGTGGCAGGCCGACGAGCCGATCGCCCTGTGGGAAAAGACCGAGGCGGACGGGGTCGAGCAGCCGCCGCCGTTCTGGGCGTTCGCCTGGGCCGGCGGGCAGGCCCTGGCCCGTTACGTCCTCGACCATCCCGGCCTGGTGTCCGGGCGAAGCGTGCTCGACCTGGCGACCGGCTCCGGTCTGGTCGCCGTCGCGGCGGCGAAGACCGGGGCACGGCCGGTGACAGCCAACGACATCGACCCGCTGTCGTTGGCCGCGGCGGCGGTGAACGCCGAGGTGAACGGCGTACGGGTGGAGACCGTCGAGGCCGATCTGCTCGACGGGCCGCCGGACGCCTATCGGGTGATCCTGGCCGGTGACGTCTTCTACAGCCGCGAGATGGCCGGGCGGGTGCTGCCGTTCCTGCGACGGGCGACCGACGCCGGATGCCTGGTGCTGGTCGGTGATCCCGGGCGGGCGTACCTGCCGTCCGAGGGACTGGTCGAGCGGGCGGCGTACGACATCCCGGTGATCGAATCGCTGGAAAGCGTGCCGATCCGCCGCACTACGGTCTGGCAGGTTCTCGGCTGATCCCGGATGATCACCCGGGTGGAACTGTTACGCCTCGCCTTCGAGAACGACGAACCGGCCGGCCCGGTCCGCCGGAGGGCTCGGGCGGTTCTGATCGGCTCCGCACCGGCTTCCTCGGTCGACGCGGTCGACGACGCGCTCGTGGTGATCTCCGAGCTGGTCGAGAACGTCACCCGGCACACCCGCGGCGGCGGCGAGCTCCGGCTGACCCGCGAGGCGGGGATGATCATGGTCGAGGTGCACGACGGCGACGCCACGGAGCCGCGGCTGCTGCCGCCCGACGACCGCCGGATCGGCGGCCGGGGTCTGCTCGTGGTCGCCGGGATGGCCCGGCGCTGGGGCGTACGCCCGGAGGAGACCGGTAAGACGGTCTGGGCCGAGATCCGCTGTTGATTAATGTGCGGAATGCGGCGTCACCGTTACCGGCGACACCGCATTCCGTGACACTGAGGTGAACCTATCGGCGGGCGTGGTACGCCTCGACGATGTGGCTCGGGATGCGACCGCGCTCGGACACCGGGTGACCGTTCTTGTTGGCCCACTCGCGAATAGCCTGATTTTCGTCGCGGCTGGCGCGGCCGCCGGCGGTCGCGCCGTTACGCCGGACCGGCGATACCACCGGGCTGCGGCCGACCCGCGTGGCCGCGCCCAGGAAAGGGTCAAGCGCCTTACGCAGCTTGCCGGCATTTTTCTCGGAGAGGTCGATCGTGTAGTTCACACCGTCGAGTCCGAACTCGACAGTACGGTCGGCCTCCCCGCCGTCGAGATCGTCGGTCAGAAGGGTAATTACCTGCTTGGCCATGGTCTGCCTGCTCCTACAGCGATGTCATTTTACTGACGACTATGCGTCCGCGGCGGACCCGCGAATCTCGATACCGCATTCATTCTGTCTCTGACAAGTTCACAGTGCAAATTGCGCTTCCGCATGTCGCAATTGAGCTTTCCTTCCGGCGTACGTTCCTCCGGGCGGGTGGCACGGCCGGCCGGGGTTGGATGTCACAGTCTTTTCAGGACGGTCAATGTCCTGTAACGTGCGTTGGGAGCGCTCCCACGACTCCCCGTCCCTTCTCCCCTGGAGCACGGAATGCGACGTGCCATCCGCGCCCTGGCGGCAGCCGCCCTCCTCGCCGGCGCCTCCATCACCACGTTCGCGGTCGCTGGTCCGGCCAGCGCC
>DASWRZ010000461.1:0-6374 GCA_036402935.1 Actinoplanes sp. | reverse complement strand
CTGGAGTCGGCCGCCGGTTGACCGGCGGCCGGTCGCCGGTCCGCGCGCTGGCCGGAGCCGCCCTTACCCTACGCTCGGACTTCGACTCACCGGACGGCGGTGAGCCCCGTTTGTGGTGGTGAGGAGGTCGGGTGGGGGTCTACCGCTACTTCTACGACTGCGAGTTCATCGAGGACGGCCGCCTGGTCGACCTGGTATCGATCGGCGTGGTGGACGAGAACGGTCGCGAGTTCTACGCGATCAGCACCGAGTTCGACGACTCCCGGGCGATCCCCTGGGTGCGCCGCAACGTGCTCGACAAACTTCCGTCCCCGTCCGATCGCTCGTGGCGCTCCCGGGAACGGATCCGCGACGACCTCTACGACTTCCTGATGGAGCCGGTGCGCGGTCGCGACGAGCAGATCGAGCTCTGGGCGTGGTACGCGGCGTACGACCACGTGGCGCTCGCCCAGTTGTGGGGCGCGATGCCGGCCCTGCCGCGGGAGATCCCGCGCTTCACCAAGGACCTGCGCCAACTCTGGGACGACTGCGGCCGGCCGAAACTGCCGACCATGGCCGGCCGGCACGACGCGCTGGTCGACGCCCGGCACAACCTGGCCCGCTGGCGGGCGATGGGCCGCTGAACCCCCGGCGCCCGACCCGGCCGCGCACGGCGGCGACGAAGTCTTGGGCATCCGGGCGAACGCCGCGGCCGCGCACGTTTAGGCTGGGTGTCGGTCGTAATGCGATGGACTCGCCAGAGAGAGGCGCGCGTAACACCCAGGCTTCAGCGGGGCGCTTTCGTCCGGGTCGGAAGTGCCGACTAGAGTGCGCTTCGGCCCGCCCCGGGCCCGGCAACGCTGCCGAGCTGTGCTACCGGATGTTGTGCTTACCGGAAAGCGGGCGCTCCCTGGGGCTCGACGGGCCATCTGCATCTCGCGACCCGATCAGGGAGGACGAGCAATCATGCGCATCGGCGTGCTCACCGGCGGCGGCGACTGCCCCGGTCTCAACGCGGTGATCCGGGCGGTGGTCCGCAAGGGCGTGGCCGCGTACGGTCACGAGTTCGTCGGATTCCGCGACGGCTGGAAGGGCCCGCTCGAGGGCCTGACGAAGCCGCTGGGGATCGCGGAGGTGCGCGGCATCCTGCCGCGCGGCGGCACCATCCTCGGCTCCTCGCGGACCAACCCGTTCAAGGTCGAGGGCGGCGTCGAGAAGATCAAGGCCAACCTGGCCGAGCAGGGTGTCGACGCGCTGGTCGCGATCGGCGGCGAGGACACCCTGGGCGTCGCCACCAAGCTCAACGACCTCGGCGTCAACGTGGTCGGCGTGCCGAAGACGATCGACAACGACCTCAACGCGACCGACTACACGTTCGGCTTCGACACCGCGGTCAACATCGCGATGGAGGCGATCGACCGGCTGCACACCACCGCCGAGTCGCACCACCGCACCCTGGTCGTCGAGGTCATGGGCCGGCACGCCGGCTGGATCGCCCTGCACGCCGGCCTGGCCGGTGGCGCCAACGTGATCCTGCTGCCGGAGCGCAACTTCGACGTCGAGCAGGTCGCGACGTACGTGACCAAGCGGTTCCAGGTCGAGTACGCGCCGATCGTCGTGGTCGCCGAGGGCGCGCAGCCGCTCGAGGGCCAGATGGTCACCCGCAACCAGGAACTCGACTCGTTCGGCCACGTCCGCCTGGGCGGCATCGGCCAGTGGCTGGCCGAGCAGCTGGAGGACAAGACCGGCAAGGAGGCCCGCACGGTCGTGCTCGGGCACATCCAGCGCGGTGGCACCCCGACCGCGTTCGACCGGGTGCTCGCGACCCGCTTCGGCCTCCAGGCGATCGACGCCGTCCACGAGGGCGATTTCGGTAAGATGATGGCGCTGCGGGGCACCGACATCGTGCGCGTGCCGCTGATCGAGGGCACCGGCGAGCTGAAGACCGTTCCGCTCTCCCGCTACGAAGAGGCCGAGGTCTTCTTCGGCAGCTGAGCCGGCGTTTCTTTATGAGGGCGGCCGACGGCCGCCCTCATTTCTTTTGAAGGGGCGAGATGACCAAGCAGAGTGTCGCCGTGATCGGCGCGGGCAAGCTCGGTGAGCTGGTCCTCTCCGGACTGCTGCGGGCCGGCTGGCCGCCCCAGGGGTTGCTGGCCACCACCCGGCGCACCGAGCGGGCGGCCGAGCTGGCCGAGCGCTACGGGATCCGCCCGGTGCTCAACCTGACCGCGGTCACCCAGGCCGACGTGCTGCTGATCGCGGTCAAGCCGCAGGACGCGGGCGCCCTGCTCGACGACTTCGGCATGAAGGTGCCGCCGGACAAGCTCGTGGTCTCGCTCTGCGCCGGCCTGCCGACCAGCTTCTTCACCGAGCGGCTGCCCGGCGGCATCCCGGTCGTCCGGGTCATGACCAACACCCCGGCCAAGGTCGACCAGGCGATGACCGTGATCTCGCCCGGGCCTTACGTGACCGAGGAGCACCTGGCGCTGACCGAGGAGATCTTCCGGCCGCTGGGTGCCACGATGCGGGTGCCCGAGTCGCAGCAGGACGCGGTCACCGCGCTCTCCGGTTCCGGCCCGGCCTACTTCTACTTCCTGGCCGAGGCGATGATCGACGCGGGCGTCCTGCTCGGCTTGCCGCACGCGGTGGCGCGCGAGCTGGTCGTGCAGACCGCCGCCGGTGCGGCGGCGATGCTGCGCGACTCCGGCGACGAGCCGGTCAACCTCCGGCAGGCGGTCAGCTCGCCCGCCGGCACCACCGTCTCGGCGATCCGCGAGCTGGAGAACCACGGCGTGCGGGGCGCGATGATGACCGCGCTCGAGGCGGCGCGCGACCGGGCCCGCCAGATCGCCAGTGAACTCAGCTAGGACTTGTCCTAGTACCAGATCGCGATCTTCGCTCCGTTGTCCTCCTCCGGCGGATCGGGGTGGCTCAGCGCCACCCCGGTCGCCATCCGGTGGGCCGTCCAGGCGACCGCGGCCGCGTCCAGGATGTCGTCCGGGGGCGCCTGGCCGGCCGGTCCGATCTGGTCGGGCAGCACGATTCCGTTCTTGGCGAGCAGCTCGCGGCGCCGGGCCTGGCCGGTCCACGTCTTCTTCGCGTACGCCAGAGGCTCGCCCGCCATCGTGCGGAAGCTGACCTCGGGGTGCGCCTCGAAGAGGAGGCGCGGGTGGCGTTCCCAGATCGCGTTGGCCTCGAGGAGCTTGGGCCGCAGGGCCCACGACTGCCGGCTGAGGCCGGCCCCGGTGAGCTCGCGGCAGACCCGGTTGGCCGCGGCGAAGTCGGCCTCCTGCCAGACCGCCCGCGGCGGCACCCGGAAGACGCTGCCGCGGCGGGGCCCGAGTTGGTCGGCCGCCAGCGTGTCGGCGGCGCGCCACTTGTCCGGCAGCATCCCGAGGGGAATGTCCACGCCGATCACCGCGGCTCCGGAACCTCCCGCGACGATCTCGTAGAGCGAGGAGGCGAGCACCGCCCGCCCGAACGCGCCATCCCGCAATTCGACCCCGACCCAGCCGAGCGCGTACGCGTCGACCCCGATCACGTGGATGCTCATCGCTGGCTCAGCGGGGGAGCAGCTTCTCGATGGCCGCGACGAGTTCCGGGTCGTCCGGTGGCACCCCGGGCTCGAACCGGTACGCCACCTGACCGTCCGGCGCGACCACGAACTTCTCGAAGTTCCACTGGATGTCGCCGCCGTCGCCGATCAGTTCCCGATAGAGCGCGTGCCGGCCGGGCCCATTGACCTCCACCTTGGTCGTCAGCGGGAAGGTGACGCCGTAGTTGATCTCGCAGAACTCGCCGATCTCGGTCGCTGTGCCGGGTTCCTGGCCGCCGAACTGGTTGCAGGGCACGCCGAGCACCGTCAGCCCGCGGTCGCGATGGGACGCCCAGAGGGCCTGCAGGCCGGCGTATTGAGGGGTCATGCCGCACTTGCTGGCGACGTTGACCACCAGGACGGCCGAGCCGCGGTATTGGTCGAGGCGGGCCGGGCCACCGGTGAGAGCGTCGATGTCGACGTCGAAGACGGTCATGACGGCAGCCTACGCGCTGTGTCCGTTCGTGTGCACCCCGTCACGTTCGGTCGCGACAGTCATGAACATCTTGACGACTGTGAATATATGTGACTACCGTCTCTCCTACGAACTTTTTGGAAACTTTCCTAACTGTTCACGAGGAGACTGACGTGCAGAAATCCCTCCGCCGCGCCCTCTGGGCCGGGGCGGTCGTGGTGGCCTCCACCGCCATGATCCCCGCGGTCCAGGCCTCGGCCGCGACGGCCTGTGCCCCAGCGTGGTCCTCCACTGCCACATATGTGCAGGGCAACAGTGCCTCCCAGAACGGACATAACTACACCGCCAAGTGGTGGACCCAGAACGAGTCCCCGGCTACGCACAGCACTCAGTGGGACGTGTGGACCGACGCCGGCGCCTGCGGCGGTGGAACCACAACGCCCCCGACCACGCCCCCGACAACCGCCCCGACCACCACTCCTCCTACCGGTGGTAGCTCCGGCAAGAACGTCGTCGGTTACTTCGCGGAGTGGGGTGTCTACGCCCGTCAGTACTTCGTGAAGAACCTGGTCACGTCGGGTTCGGCGAGCAAGCTCACCCACATCCTGTACGCGTTCGGCAACACCAGCGGCGGCCAGTGCTCGATCGGCGACTCGTACGCCGACTACGACCAGGCCTACACGACCGCCAACAGCGTCGACGGCGTCGCGGACACGTGGGACCAGGGCGCCCTGCGCGGCAGCTTCAACCAGCTGCGCAAGCTCAAGAAGCAGTACCCGAACATCAAGGTCATCTGGTCGTTCGGCGGCTGGACCTGGTCGTCCGGGTTCACCCAGGCCGCGGCCAACCCGACCGCGTTCGCCAACAGCTGCTACAACCTGATCAAGGACCCGCGCTGGTCGGACGTCTTCGACGGCATGGACGTCGACTGGGAATACCCGAACGCCTGCGGCCTGCAGTGCGACAGCTCGGGGCCGGCGGCCTACAACAACGTCATCACGGCGCTGCGCAACAAGTTCGGCTCGTCGTTCCTGATCACCTCGGCGATCTCGGCCGACGGCTCCAACGGCGGCAAGCTCGACGTGGCCGACTACGCCTCGGGCATCCAGAAGCTGAACCTGGTGTTCCCGATGACGAACGACCACTTCGGTGCCTTCGCCCCCAACGGCCCGACCGCCCCGCACTCGCCGCTCAACTCGTACCCGGGCATCCCGACCGCCGGCTTCTACTCCGACGCGGCGATCCAGAAGCTCAAGAGCAAGGGCGTACCGGCGAGCAAGATGCTGCTCGGCATCGGCTTCTACGGCCGCGGCTGGACCGGGGTCACCCAGGCGGCACCGGGCGGCTCGGCGAGCGGCCCGGCGGCGACCACGACGGTCGGCGGTGACGCCGGCGTCGACGACTACAAGGTTCTCAAGAACACCTGCCCGGCCACCGGCACGGTCGCCGGAACGGCGTACGCGTTCTGCGGCAACAACTGGTGGAGCTACGACACCCCGTCGACGATCGCCGGCAAGATGGGCTACGTGAAGCAGCAGGGCCTGGGCGGCGCGTTCTTCTGGGAGTTCTCCGGCGACACGACCAACGGTGAGCTGATCTCCGCGATCAAGAACAACCTGTAAGCATTGTGGGACGGCGGGGCACCGGCGACACGGCCGGTGCCCCGCTTCCGTACGCTCGTGGGCATGCGAGAGTGGCACCAACTCAGCCATCCGGGAGTGGCTAACCCGGCCCTGCAGACGTCGCGCCCGTCCACCGACTCGGCCGAGGACACGGCGCTCGGCCTCGACCGCTGGCGCGATCTGCCGCGTGTGCAGATGCCGCCGTGGCCCGACATGGATGAGGTCGCCTCGGTCTGCAAGGTCCTCGACAGTGTCCCGTCGATCGTGGCGCCCTACGAGGTCGACCAGCTGCGCGTTCGGCTGGCCGAGGTGTGCGAGGGCCGGGCCTTCCTGCTGCAGGGCGGCGACTGCGCCGAGACCTTCACCGACAACACCGAGAGCCACCTGCTGGCCAACGCGCGCACGCTGCTGCAGATGGCGGTCGTCCTGACGTACGGCGCCTCGATGCCGGTGGTCAAGGTCGCCCGGGTGGCCGGGCAGTACACGAAGCCCCGCTCGGCGCCGACCGACTCGCTGGGGCTGCCGGCCTACCGCGGCGACATGATCAACTCGCTCGACGCCAACGAGTCGGCCCGCGTTGCCGACCCGCAGCGCATGATCCGGGCGTACGCCAACTCGGCCGCCGCCATGAACATGCTCCGCGCCTACCTCGCCGGCGGCCTGGCCGACCTGAACGGGCTGCACGACTGGAACAAGGACTTCGTGCGGGCCTCACCGGCCGGCGAGCGCTACGAGGCGATCGCCCGCGAGATCGACCGGGCCC
>DASWRZ010000460.1:0-9820 GCA_036402935.1 Actinoplanes sp. | reverse complement strand
GCATGACCGAGGAGGAGCTGGCGGAGGCCCGCCGGCAGGTCCACCAGGTGCTGGTCCGCGCGCGGCCGGACGGCGAGGTCGACGACCAGCCCAACTGGCCGCGATTCCGCACGCTCTGGCCGCACCTGGACGCCTCCGAGGCCGTCTACAGCACCGAGGAGGCGGTCCGGCAACTGCTGATCGACCGGGTACGCCTCTACTACCTGCAGGGCGACTCGCTCACCGGGCGCCCGCGCGCCGAGCTCATCAGCCGGCTCTGGGAGGAGCAGCTGGCCGCCACCACCGCGCCCGAGGCCGCCGGCGTGCTCCACCGGCAGCTGCTCTACCTGCGCTTCAACCTCGCCAACCTGCTGCGCGAGCTGGGCGAGTTCCAACGGTCGTACGTGGTCGACGAGCAGGTGCTCGCCTCCCAGCAGGAGCTGCTGCCGGCCAACCACCCGCACGTCCTGATGACCCGTGGCGGCCTGGCGGCCGATCTGCGCGGGCTCGGCCGCTACCCGGAGGCGCTCGAGCTCGACCTCGACACCTACAACACCTGGCAGGAGTACTACGGCGAGGAGAACGAGCGCACCCTGTCCGCGCGCAACAACCTCGCGGTCTCGTACCGGCTGATGGGCGACTTCCGGCGGGCCGCCGAACACGACGAGCAGACGTTCCTGCTCCGGCGCGAGGTGCTCGGCGAGGCCAGTTTCATGACGCTCGCCTCGGCCGCCTGCCTGGCCCGCGACTGGCGCGACGCCGGCGACTTCGCCCGCTCGGTCGCCCTGCTCGAACAGGCGGTCGGCGATCTCCTCGAAACCCGCGGCCCCGATTCCCGGATCACCCTCACCACCCAGGCCAACTATGCGATCTCGCTGCGCAGCCTGGGGCGCATCGACAAGTCGGTGCCGCTGCACAAGGCGACCTACGCCAAGCTGGACCAGCTCTTCGGCCCCGACTATCCGGAGACGGTCAGCTGCCGGCTCAGCCTGGCCCTGAGCCTGCTCAACTCCGGCGATGCCGACCGGGCGATCCTGGAGATGCTCGAGATCCGTGAGTTCTACGAGCAGAGGCTCGGATCCCGCCATCCCTACACGTTGGTCTGCGCCAACGATCTCGCCATCGCCGAACGCTCCGCCGGCCGGTACATCGCCGCGCGCGAGTGGATCCGGCCGACGGTGGACAGCCTCACGGCGGTGCTCGGGTCGCGGCACCCGTACACGCTCTCGGCCGAGATGAACCTCGCGATCTGCGAGACCGATCCGGCCGGCGAGGAGGACGGCTCCGAACTCGCGACAGCGCGCGCCCGGCTCCTCGCCCTCTCCGAGATCATCCCGACGGTGTTCGGGACCAATCACCCCAACACGCTGCGGTTCGAGGCGAACCTCGCGCTCATGGACATCGCCGCCGGCGACCGTACGGCCGAGGAACGGATCACGGCGTTGCGCGAGCGGATGGTGAACCGCGTCGGCGAGGCCCACCCGATCGTGGACGGCCTCGACCGCCGGCACTACCTCTACCGGATCCTCGATCCGCACCAGTTCTAGGAGGTCGCGATGGCTGACCGGAAGGCGACCGTTCCCGCGCTGGTCGGCCGGGCGTGGCGGGCCGCTCCGCCCGTGCTGCGGCGGTTCGCGTGCTGGGTCTGGGGCATCGGGATCCCCGCGGCGGCGCTGTCGGTGGTGGGCGACTTCGCGGGCTGGTGGGACGGCTACCAGTTCATCCCGAACATCGTCTCCGAGACGATCTGCGCCTTCGTCACGCTGCCGATCGCCCTCGTGATCATCGGACAGCTGGCCGAGTTCCAGGTGAAGGAGCTGGACCGGGTACGGCTGGACTCGCGCTTCACCAGCACCCGCCAGCAGTTCGTGGCGGCCGCGCGGGTCACCCACGAACAGATCCAGGAGGTGACCCAGGACGTCGAGGCCAGCACCAACGAGTTCATCCGGGCCACCAAGATCGAGGACAATGCCCTGGCCGATCCCGACACCGCGAACGAGATGGCCCGTACGCTGCACACCCAGATGGACGGGCGGCAGTGGCTCATGTACGAGCGGATCGTGACGCCCCTGCGCATCCTCGGCGACCACCTGCAGAGCCTGCTCGTCGAGCGGGACCGCGACGGTGACCTGACCGCCGAGACGACCGATTTCGCGCGGCTGTGGCTCGAACTGGAGTCGGCGCTCGCCTCACAACGGCAGATCATGGCCACCGGGCACGATCTCTTCGGGCGGGCGCCGGCCCTCTCCGCTCGTGGCCAGTGGCCGGACCGGCTGCGCGAGGTCGCCTTCGAGCACGTACGCACGATCGACCGGCTGCGGGAGCTGTGCCAGGAGCTGGAGCATCACGCCGGCGGCGACCCCGGGGCACACCAGCCGGCCGTCACGCGGTGAGCCAGGCCAGAATCCTCGGGAGCACCTCGACCGCGCCGAAGTGGGCCGCGCCGTGCTGCACGTGCACCTCGGCCCGGGGGATGCGGTCCGCCAGCCACTTGCTGTGACTGGCCGGTGAGAAGGTGTCGGCGGCACCGTGCCAGAGGCGTACCGGCGGGATGATGTGGTCGAGGGCGAAACCCCAGTCGCCCCGGAACGCCAGGATGTCGTCGAGCCAGCCGTACGGCCCGATGCGCAACGCCTCGGTGTAGCTGGCGGTCAGCAACCGGCGGTACATCACGCTGTCCATGAACCGCAGATCCGGCTCGGAGGCCTGAGCGCGCAACTCGTCGATGAAGCCCTCCGGGTCGGCCGCCGTCCGCACGGCCAGATCGATCATCTCGCGCATGAGCTCGGCGTCGCCCCGCTCGCCCGTGGCGTGGTTGCGGGCGTTCTCCGGTGACATCCCCTCGTACCAGTCGAGGCCGGCCGCGTTGGCCGGAGCCAGGCCGACCAGCACGGCGGCGCGGGTGACCCGGTGGGGCAGCAGTGCCGCGCAGGCCAGCGCGTGCGGGCCGCCGCCGGAGCGGCCGACCACGCAGAAGTGGTCGATGCCGAGAGCGTCGGCCACGGCCTCGACGTCGCGGGCCGCGTCGGCGACGCGACGACCGGGCAGGCGGGTCGAACCGCCGTACCCGGGCCGGTCGTGGCAGATCAGCCGCACGCCCTGGCGGTAGAGGACGCTGCTGCGGGGTTTCGGCCCGGCGGAGGAGCCGGGGGTGCCGTGCAGGAGGAAGACGGGTATGCCCTCGAACGCCCCCGTCACCTCGGCGGCCAGAACCCTGTCGTCTATCGCGATCTCGAAACGACTACTCAAGGTGACCCCTCCCGCATCGATGGTAATCGGTGCCTGGGGGTGCGGGAGGCGAGGTGGAAGGTGGGCGGAAGACGACCGGAGGTCAGCCCGACTGACCGATGATCGACCGACTGAACTTCTCGGCGTCACCGATCGAGGACTTGTCGCAGACCAGCGGCTGGGCGGTGCCGGGCGGGACGGTGACGTACTTGCCGTTGCTCTTCGACTGGAAGGAGACGCTGCCGTCGCTGTTGAAGACCAGGCCGAAGGTCTCGGCGGTGCCGATGTGGTCGCTGCGAGCGGTCAGCGTCTCGGTGGCGGCGGCCGTCACGTACTTGTTGTTGATCTCCGCGCGCAGCGCGATGTCGCCGTTGCCGAGGTCGATCTCGTCGAAGGTCTCCCAGGCGCCCGCGGAGTCCGGGAAGGCGATCAGCGGCGACGCCCCGCCGTCGTCGGCCGTCACATAGAGGTTGTTGGCGTGGGCCAGGTAGTAGACGGTGTTGAACTTCGACACGTCGGGGTCTTTGGTCGCGGTCGTGCCGCCTTCGCCGGCCGAGGCGTGCGGCCTGCTCGACGCGGACCGGCTCGCGGCGTGACTGGCCGGAGCGGTCGTCGGAGCCTTCGCCGGCCGGGCCGGGGGCGTCGGCGTCGCCGACACCGTGGGAGCCGGGGTAGACACCAGCGGAGCGACGGAAGCGCCGGCCGCCGGGACGTGCGCCTGCGCGCCGGCCGGAACGTCGAAAGGATGGAAAACCGCGGCGGCGACCAGCAGGCCGGCCACGGCGAGCCCGGCGACCGGCCACAGTACGCGGCCAAGACGTCGGGGCTGCACGCCGCGCGGGAGGGACCCGGGCGCCGGGGCGGGGACCGTTTCGCCCGCGGCCACCCGCAGCAGCCGCTCGGCCGCGTCCGCGTCGATCCGGCGGGCCGGGTCCTTCTCCAGCAGCCCGTCGAGCACCGCCCGGAGCGCACCGGCCCGCCGCGGCGGCCGCGGCGGCTCGGTGGCCAGGGCGGTCAGCGTGCTCACCGGCGACTTCTTCAGGTACGGCGGCGTGCCCTCGACCGCCAGATAGAGCGTGGCGCCGAGCGACCACAGGTCGGACGGCGGCCCGATCGGCTCGTCGAGCGCCTGTTCCGGCGCCATGTACGACGGCGAACCCATCACGATGCCGGTGGTGGTGATGCCGGAGTCGCCGGCCAGCGAGACCAGGCCGAAGTCGGTGAGCACCACCCGGCCGTTGGTCGCGACCAGCACGTTCGCCGGTTTCACGTCCCGGTGCAGTACGCCCTCGGCGTGCGCGGCCCGCAGCGCGGCCACCAGGGCGATCCCGATCCGGGCCACCCGCTCGGGCGGCAGCGGGCCGTCCTCCCGCACCAGCTCGTGCAGCGACTTCGACGGCACCAGCTCCATCACGATCCACGGCAGGCCGTCGTCGAGGACGACGTCGAAGAACCGCACGATGTTCGGATGGGCCAGCCGCGCGATGGCCCGGGCCTCCCGCAGCGCGCGCTCGCGCAGGGCCTCGGCCTCCTCGTCGCTCATGCCCGCGGGCAGCAGCAGCTCCTTGAGCGCGACGTCACGGCCGAGCAGCTCGTCCCAGGCCGCCCAGACCCGGCCCATCCCGCCCTGGCCGAGTTTCTTGACCAGCCGGTAGCGACCGGCGACGATGCGGGGCACGGAAGGAGACACGGCGGAACGGTACCGGACCGGGAGCACAGATCATTTGCGGCGCAAACCCCTCCGACCGGACACCGCCGGCCCGGCGGCACCGGCAGCCACCGCGGACCGGCCGAAGCGGATCGGGCGCAATGCCGTTTCCCCTGGCCAGGCGGTTACCGACCGGTCACGTCGCCGCCACGCCCCACGGTAAACGCAGGCGAGGCGCCCAGGTTCAACCGCCGGAGATAGATCACAATCAACCCTACCGCCGGGTACAGCGGTGCTTGACGCCGGACGGGAAGAACTCAGCGTCATCGGCCGGACGCGGTTCGACATCTCGGACAACCCTCCTCCGGATGGGCCGATCCGGCCGAATCGGCAACCGTGCGAAGTTAGGCTGGCCGACATGCACATGATCGTCGAGGTGGGCGCTCAGCTCGATCCGGACGTGAGTTGGCCCGAGGGTGCGGCGCTGAGCATGTTCGTCGGGGAGCCCGTTCAGCTGATGATCTTCCTGTCGCATCCGCACGCGCTCGAGGTGGAGGCGGTGTCTCAGGCGCCGACCCAGTTCGCCTGGGTCGACAGCGAGCACGCGGGTGTCCTCGCGTACCGCCTCGGCCCGATCCTTGGGTGGTCCGAGGCGAGCTACACGCCGCACTGGTTCGAGCCGGACGACGGGCTGCCCGGTGTCGACCTCGACGCGAGGGTCCGCATCGTGCTGGTCGACCGGGACACCAACGTCGTCAAGGCTCTGCACACCGTCCGCTGGCCGGAGAAGTTCGCCTCCGCCGTCCGGGAGTCGGTGGTCCGGATGCGGGAGACGCCGTACAGCGCCTTCGCGTACGAACATGCCCTGGCCGCCCTGCGCCGTCGCTATCCGACCGCCGAGGACCTGGTCGTCGACCGCGCCGACGTGCAGTGCACCGCCACGCCGGCCAGATAGCGGGGGCAAGCCCGAACGCGATCAACGTCTCCCTGGCCGAGTGGCTCGACCGCGACGACGACCGCAAGCTCTACGACATCATGCCTTCACCATCCTGCTCGCACCGTCCTGCTCGATTCTGGAGCCCCGTAAGCGGACTATGCCCCGCTTACGGTTGATCGTCGATCACGGCGGGGCGCCCCGCGGCGGCCGAGACGCGCAGCCGAGCCGGGTTGACCTTTCGATCGATGGTGGGCGATATTCGAGGGAACCGGTTGGAGGCCACTGTGGGCACTGCCGAAACCCTGGCCGGCGGCGCACAGCGCCGCCGCGCCGTCATCGCCAGCACGGTCGGGACCACGATCGAGTGGTACGACTTCTTCCTCTACAACACCGCGGCGTCGTTGATTTTCCCGGCGCTCTTCTTCCCCAAGCAGGCCGCCTTCACCGGCATCCTGCTGTCGTTCGGCACGCAGTTCGTCGGGTTCGCGGCCCGGCCGGTCGGGGCGGCCATCTTCGGGCACTACGGCGACCGGATCGGCCGCAAGGGCACGCTGATCGTCACGCTTCTGCTGATGGGCATCGCCACGACGCTCATCGGTGTGCTGCCCACTTACGGTTCCATCGGGTACGCCGCACCGATCCTGCTGACCCTCCTGCGGATCGCTCAGGGCGTCGGTGTGGGCGGCGAGTGGGGCGGATCGGTGCTGCTGTCGATGGAGTGGGGCAGCGTACGCCGGCGCGGCTTGATGGCCAGCTGGCCGCAGCTCGGCGTGCCGCTCGGCCTGATCCTGTCCACCGGGGTGTTCCGGCTGCTGACCGACTGGACCGGCGACTCGTTCGACCACTGGGGCTGGCGGATCCCGTTCCTGCTCAGCGCCGTGCTGGTCGGCGTGGGCCTGTACGTGCGGCTGCGCGTCATGGAGAGTCCCGAGTTCGCCGCGGTCGCCGAGGCCGGGACGGTCGTACGCCGCCCGCTGGTCGACGTGATCCGCACCGAATGGCAGAAGATCATCGGCTCGGCGTTCGTACGGCTCAGCGAGCAGGCGCCATTCTACCTGTTCACCAGCTTCGTGCTCACCTACGGCACCAAGCAGCTCGGCCTCGGCCGCAACGGCATCCTCGACGACATCCTGATCGCCGCCACCGCGGGCCTGATCTGCGTGCCGCTGTTCGGGCATCTCTCCGACCGGTTCGGGAGACGCCGGGTCTACGGCACCGGGATCGTGCTGGTCGCCGTCTTTGCGTTCCCCTACTTCGGGTTGCTCAACAGCAAGGAGTCGGGGCTCATCCTGCTCGCGATCGTGCTGTCCCTGATCTTCCACGGCATCCAGTACGGCCCGCAGGCCGCGCTGATCGCCGAGGGCTTCGGCACCAACCTGCGCTACTCGGGCGCCGGCCTCGGCTATCAGCTGGCGTCGGTCATCGCCGGCGGCCCGGCCCCGCTGATCGCGACGAAGATCCTCCAGAAGACCGGGTCGAGCACGGGCATCAGCTGGTACGTCATCGGCTGTTGCGTGCTCGCCTTCGCCGCCCTGGTGCTGATGCCGCGTACGGTGCGGGAACCGGTGAAAACCTCGGTCTAGCCGGAGGTCTGTCGGGCCGAGCCGGCCGGCCGGAACCGGCCGGCCGGCGAAGCCGACAGGCGGATCGCCTCGACCCGACCGTCCAGGCGGAGCTGGCCGGCGGCGTGCGGAACCAGCAGGGTGTCGCCGCGCCGCACCGGCAGGTCGTCCTTCTCGCCGGTCAGCCGGCCCTCTCCGGCCACCACGACCAGAACGCAGAACTCCGCTTCGAGCCGGTCGCCTCCGTACAGGCGCCGGGCGCCGAAGAACTCGTCGGCCGCCTCGGGCAGCAGACGCATCGCCGAGCCGCGCAGCGCGTCCAGGCGCGAGGGGCTCCAGGCGGCCCGGTCGACGCACCGCAGGGCGAGGTCGTAACCGAGGCCCAGGTGGCCGTCGGCGAGACCGAAGCCCTCGTACTCCAGCAGCACCGAGAAGTCGGTCGGCTCCTGCACCTCGACCAGCAGGATGCCGTCGCCGATCGCGTGCGGCAGCCCGGCCGGGCAGAGGATCGCGTCGCCCGCCGCGACCGGGATCCGGTTGGTGGCGGCCAGCATCTCTTCGGTCTTCTGGCCCTCGACCCAGCCGGCCAGTTCGGCCGCCTCGACATCACGGGCAAAACCCAGATGCACCGACGCGTCCGGTCGCGCTGCGACGATCACCCACGCTTCGGTCTTCCCGTACGGCGAAGCCAGGTGCGCGTCGGCGAACCTCCGGTCCGGGTGCACGTGCAGAGGCAGCCGCTGGCCGGCGTCGAGCAGTTTCACCAGGACGCCGGTGTCGGTGCGGCCCGGCCCGAGCCACCACACCGGGTCGGCCGCGACCGCCTCGGCCAGCACCCGGCCGTCGGCGAGGGCCGACAGCCCGGACGGGGCGAGCCCGAACCGCGTGGTCACCGAACCCACCCAATCTTCCGGACGGTCGAGGTCTCCCGGACGGCCAGGGTCTTCCGGACGGTCGGGGTCTTCCGGACGGTCGGGGTCTTCCGGGCGATCGGGCCACGCCGGCCCGTTGCGGAATGCGGCGATCCGGCCGGCGCCGCGATAGAACGTCTCGGGTTGGTTCGCAGTCAAGACCTCGATCGTCATCGTTGCCCTCTCAGAGCCAGCTCGGCCAGGAAGCCGCCGACGAACGTATCGCCGAGCCCGACAGTAGTGGGGTTCTCGATGTCGAGGGCGTAACCCGGAACACAATCAACGACGTCGCCCATGCGCGCGCGCAACTCGGCCGCGAACGCCACGGACTCGGCCCGGCGCGGCAGGCGGCGCAGGCGCTCGACATCCCCGTCGGTGAAGTCGTCGCCGTGGGCGTAGCGGGTGGCGGCCATGACCGTGCCCGCGTCGAGGGCGCTGGTGTAGTCGACGGCACCGACCGCGAGAGCCCAGTACTTCGTGTGCAGCACGAGCGCCGGCACCGGGATCAGCGATCGCACCTCGGCGAGGGCGTCCGCGACGTCGGGGGCCGAGAGCAGGTCGACCGGGCGCCCGAGATAGGACTGCAGCTCGTCCTCGTTGAGCCCGTAGATGTCGATCCGGTCGAGCAGCGCCTCCCGGACCCGGTGGCTGAACGCGGGCTCGTGGTAGGCCGCGTCCTCGAAGTAGGTCACCGCCGCGGGTGGCAGCCGCCGCATGTGTTCCCGGAGAGAATCGAGCCGGTCGTCGAGCTCCGCCCGGTCACGCATGGCGTTGAAACCGGAGATCAGGAACAGCGATGCCGCCGCGAGCCGGTCGCCCAGGTCCGCGGTCAGCCTCATCGTCTCGTTGGCCACGTCGTTGACGTAGATCAGCCGGTTGGGGAACGGCGCCGTGATGTCCAGGTCGCCGGCGCGGATCCGAAGCCCCTTGTCGTACTGGACGATCAGGTGGGGATAGAAGGTGTCCTCGGTGCCGCTGGAGAAGTAGTCGTCGTCCGGCGGCAGCAGCCGGCGGAAGGTGTCGTTGACGCTGACCAGATGCAGCGACGACGGGACGCCGAGCCGGCTCATCAGGATTCCGGCGCGCACCGAGGTGCCGCCCAGGGTCTCCTGATGAGGAAACCGCTCGGCGAATACCGACAGGGCCGGGGCGGAGGCGACGTAGTGCTCGCCGCCCGCGCCCCGGGTCACGTACGAAAGGATCGACACCACGAGGTCCCGCTCGCCGGCCACCGGGTCGGCCCTCTTGTCGCTCTTCGGGTTGTGGCCGGCCCTCTTGTCGCTGTTCGGGTTGTGGCCGGCCCTCTTGTCGCTCTTCGGGTTGTGGCAGGCCGGCGTGAGCAGTTCCGCGGCGACGATGCCGTAGCCGGTGATCAGTTTCTCCAGGACGCCGGCGGTCAGCTTCAACTCGTAGTCGACACAGCCGCCGAGGCCAAGAACTATGCGAGACGCGGCCGTGCTGTCGAACCCCGGCATCTCAGTAGAGCGAACCCTTGCCGGCGGCCCCGAACAGCTCGATCTTCTGTGCGGCGACCACCTTCATGGCTTCGATGCAG
>DASWRZ010000459.1:0-23449 GCA_036402935.1 Actinoplanes sp. | reverse complement strand
CTGACGCGGGGCCCGCCGGCCTGACGCGAGGCCCGCCGGCCTGACGCGAGCCCGCCGGCCTGACGCGAGCCCGCCGGCCTGACGCGAGCCCGCCGGCCTGACGCGAGCCGGCCGGGCTGAGCGTGAGCCGCCGGTCAGCGGGAGCCGGCGAAGGCGAGTGAGATCAGCGTCGCGGCGACCATGCCGCCGAGCAGGGTCAGGCCGACGCCGCCGACGTCGAGGCGGGCGCGGAGGCGTCGGCGGGCGACCAGGGCCGCGACCGGCACGCCGACCGAGGGGGCGGCGACGAAGGTCGCCCAGCCGAGTCCACGCAGGACCGAGCCGCCCCAGATGCCGGTGCTGCCGAAGGTGACCATGCCGGCCGCCAGCAGGGACGCCATCGTGGCCAGCACCGCGCCGGCAACCGGCAGCAGTGCCAGCGCCCAGCCGGGCAGCGGTCGCCGGCCCGGTGGCCGGATCGTGTCGTCGATGCGGGAGGCGGCGCGGGCCAGCAGCGTACGGGGAGACTCGCGACCGTTGGCCGAAGCCTGGGCCGGCGGGTCCGAAGGGTTGCGCGGCAGCGCGACCCGGGGCAGCGACTCGACCGCGGCCGGTTCCGGCAGTTCGCCCAGCGCCCGCACCCGCAGGCCGCGGGCCCGCCGCAGCTGATCCCAGAGCCGGGACGCCTCCCGGTCGATGTCGAGCACCTGGGCCGCGGCCGCGCCCGCCCACCGGTCGGCCGAGGTGGCGTCGCCCTCGGCGCGGGCCAGTTCACCGGCGGCTTGGGCGGCACTGTCCTGGTAGGCCTGTTCGGCGCCGGTCATCTCGTGGTCGCGTTTGCGGTTGGCCTCGGCCAGCGCGTTGACCATCAGCTGGTAGTCGTGGCCGGGTGGGCGGCGATCACGCATGGTCACTGTTCACCTCGTACGGGATGATCACTTCCGGGGTGCGGTGCACCGAGCGGTCGAAGAACAGCCCCCGGCGGTGGCGGGGGTACCAGACCGGGCCGCCCGGCTGGGGGTGCAGCGGGGCCAGGTCGGTGCCCTGCACGTCGAGCGCGACCCAGGCCCCGATCGTGTCCAGCCGCGCGCCCGGGCCGCCCAGGCTGTCGCGCAGACGGGCCACCGAGCGCCACCAGCCGAGCACGTGGGTGCGCCGCTCGGGGCCTTCGCTCAGCAGCCGGCGCAGCGCCTCCGGCGACGGCGAGGCGTCCAGCGCGTAGCCGAGCACGTAGTGCGGCCGGTCGAGCACCGGCACCTCGGCCACGTCCTCGTACCAGTCGGCGGACGGCAACTCGGCGACCAGGCGGGCCGCCGCCCGGCCCGCGTCCGGGTCGAGGCAGACCAGGCTGAAGTGGGCCGGACCCTGCGCGGCCAGCGACAACGCCGCCGCCGCGAGCACGTCACAGGCCTCGTCGACCCGGGTGCCCAGCACGGCCAGGTTGCGCCCGGGCATCCGGCCCAGCCGCAGCCGGGCGGGCCGGGCCGCGACGTCGATCCGCTCGCCGAGCACCGCGCCGGGCGAGGAGCCCACCGGTGCGTCGGAGGAGGGCACCGGGCCGGCCGGGCGGCACGACTCGGGTAGCCGGGGCACCGCGTCGCCGTCGAAGATGCGGGGCTCCTCGCAGCCGGCCGGGCGGGCGCGCCACAGGCGACGTTGCAGACCCCGCCAGGCGTTGCGGTCGCCGGCGTCCGGCAGCCGCACGATCAGGTTGGCGCCGGGCGCGCCCGACTCGGCATTGACAACCGCGTGATGACGAGGGATCACCGCGGCGGCCAGATTGTCGTCGGCCAGGATGCGTCTCGCCTTGGGCAGGGCGATCCGCAGGGTGAACTGCCCGATCAGGCCGGAGCGGCCCCACAGTGCCTCGATGCCGGAGACGTCCTGCGACGCCAGGATCAGGTGGATGCCCTGCGAGCGGCCGCGCCGGGCCAGGTCCTCGAGCAGGGTGACCGCCTCGTCGGCGACCGCGTCCCGGCCGCCCAGCAGCACCTGGAACTCGTCGATCACGGCGACGATCCGCGGCCAGTGGCCGGCGGGGTCCTCGGTCCGCAGCTCGGACAGCTTGGCCGCGTCGTGCCGCTTGGCCGCCTGGGCCCGCGTGCGCAGCTCCTCGCTCAGGTGCCGGAGCATGGCCAGGCCGAACTCGCGGTCGCCGTTGACGTTGAGCCCGGCCAGGCGCACCTGGGGCAGCCAGCTCGAGTCGCGCGGCCCCGGCACGAACCGGGCGAACGAGACCCCCTCCTTGAAGTCGAGGAGGTAGAGCGCGAGCTCCTCAGGTCCGTAGCGGGTGGCGAGCGCGGCCAGCCAGGCGTACAGAAGGTTGGTCTTGCCGGACCCGGAGGGGCCCCCGATGAGCGCATGCGGCGGATTGTCGCCGAGCGGCACCTCGATGAGCCCGCCGGCGCCGTCGGTGCCGTCGCCGATCGGCGCGATCAGGCCGTGGGTCGACGACTCGGACCAGAGCTTCGGCGGCTCCAGATCGGACATCCGGGCCGGCGGGGGCCCGGCGCGCAGCCGCTCGGCGGTCGCCCGGCAGAACGCCGCCACCTGATCGGAGGCCGGCGGCGGATCCAGACGGATCTCCAGATCCCCGGTGAGATCGCAGGTCGCCGTCTGGTCCCGCACGGCGAGGCGGCGCACGGTCGGGTGCTCGGCGAGCTCCAAACCACGGACAACTACGTGTACGCCGCAAGCCACGCCCGTCCGAACGACGCGGTCGAGTTGCGCCCGCTGGGCCGATGTCAGCTCGCCTGCGGTCGCCGGGTCGGCGAGCAGGACGACGACATGCCACGGTTCCGGTCGCGCACCCGCGGTGGCGGCGGTCAGGTCGGCCAGCGAGACGTATTCGCCCGCGAGCACCGTCTCGTTGACCCGGCAGATGTGCTCGACCAGGCCGTCGAGCATGGCGCCGAGACCGCCCGGCCCGACGAACGAGATGCCGAGGGGCGCGAACGAGGCGAGCGTGCCGCCCAGATGTTCGGGGTCGAAGACGGTGAGTCGCACGTCGCCGGGCCGGGTGCTGCCGAGGGCGCGCAGCAGTAGGCCCGTGATCACCCCGTCGACGGTCGACTGCGGGCCGCTCAGCTCCAGGTGGGCGGCGTCGAGCAGCGGGACCAGTCCGGGCAGGGCCACCGCGTCGTCGAGACCGAGGGTGCCGATGCGCAGCAGCCCGGGACGCGTGCCGGGTTCGGGTTCGGTCGGCGACCACATCCGCCAGGGCAGGCCGGCCGCGCCGGAGGCGCTCAGCGCGGCCAGATGGCGTACGTTGCCGGCCAGCCGTGCCCGCTCGAGCTGGTAGCGGTGCTGGATGTCGCGGCGGGCCGAGTCGCGGGCCTCGGCGAGCTGGTTGAGGCAGGTCGCGTACGCGTCCCGCACCAGTTGCCGGCGATTCTGTGCCTCGCCGCGGGCCGACTCCGCAGCCGCCAGCACCGCCCGGGCGGCCCCGCGCGCCTCGGCCAGTTCCTGGCGGACCACGGCGACCAGCTCGTTGCGGTGGTTACCCACACGACCCCCCGGAATCCACGTAGGGGGATTTTACCTATTCCTCCATATTTTGCAGGATTATGTGCTGCGTGTCGTGGTCGGGCGCTTCCCGGCCGGCAGCCGGGTCAGCCAGCGGGGGTCGGTGCTGACCATGTCGTCCCACAGGTCGCGGGCCACCCTGGCCGCGCCCTCGGACTGCCAGCGGCCCAGCAGGTGGCGGGGCACGTACTGCCGGATCCACTCGATCGTGCGACGGGCCTCCGGGTCGAGGCCGTCGGTGCGCAGGCGGCGAGAGTACGGCCGGAGGCCGAGCAGGCAGCAGAAGTAGATCGCATTGTAGTGACGCCATCGCTCGTCGGTGCCGAACGGCCCGTTCGGCCGCAGCCCGGCCACCGCCTCCTGGAGCACGCCGCGCAACTCGTGGGCCCGGGCCGGCGGCTGCTCGACCGGGTACTTGGCCAGCCGCCGGTCGACCGCGGGCAGGTCGGTCAGCGGGCTGCGCATCAGCCGGCCCAGATCGCCGTAGCTGTCGAGGGCCTGGCGCACGAACCGGAGGAAGTCGGTCTCGGTGGTCGCGATCATCCGGCTGCGCTCGCGGCGCCGGGGCAGCGCCTCGCCGAGCAGGAACAGCACGTGCCGGTCGCCGCGGAGCCGCTCGTCGGACCAGAACGCGACCCGGTCGAGCAGCCGGTGCACCGGCCCGCCCAGCCCGACCACCGTCATCACCACGCCGACCACCACGAACTGGAAGATCGCGACCATCCGCGAGGAGGTCACGAACATCGTCAGGATGACCGGGCCGCCGACCAGCAGCAGGCCACCCACCGCCGCGACCAGGGATCGGCTCAGGTCGGGCCGCAGCCGCTCGCCCGCGTCGGTCGCCTCGGCCACCGCCACCAGGTAGCCCAGGATCAGCACGTCGACCCCGATCGCGGCGATCGCCAGCCACGGCGCGCCGAGGTCGGCCGGGCCGAACAGCAACACCAGGGCGGTGGCGTAGAGCGCCGCGACCAGGCTCAGCGCGAGCGGGATCAGGCGCGGCTCGACCTGGTCGCGGAAGCGCCAGAGCAACGACAACCCGCCGACCAGCGGGGCCAGCACGACCAGCCGCCCGGACGGCGGCAGCAACACCGCGATCAGCACGAACGCCGCCGAGACGACCAGCCAGCCGCGCTCGATCTGCCGGCGCTCGGGCACGAAGGACGGCAGCAGGGCGACCGCCGAACCGGCCCAGAACAGGGCCGGGGCGGCCAGCAGGACCTCGGCCGTGGTGCTCGCCGGGGCCACCGTCCAGGCGACGACGCCGCCCGCGTACGCGATCAGGGCCGCGGCGGCCCGGCGGCCGGCCGCGCGGGCCGGGTCACGCCCGACCAGATAGCAGGCGAGCCACCAGGTCAGGGCGAAGGCGGGTACGGCGATCGCGGGCACGCGAAGAGTCAACCAAAGATCCGGCGTGTCTCGACAGTCGACAGTTGTTGCTTTTCGGCCCGCTTCCGCTTGCGGCGCCGCACGACCCAGACGCCGAACCAGACCATCAGCACCAGCCCGACCAGCACCAGGACCGGCAGCAACACCGCCACCAGCGACATCGCGACGCTGCCGAAATCCTCGATCGTGCTGACGATCGGGGCGCCGAAACCGGCCGTGGAGACGTTCACCACGGGCCGGGCCGCCGCCTTGACCCCGTGCACGCAGAACGCGATCAGCACGCCCGCCACCACCGGCACCCACTGGTGGGACGTGAAGAACGAGCCCGGGTCGGAGACGGTCACCGTCTTCGCCCCCGAGCCGGCCCCGAAGGCGAGGCCGCCCGCGGTCGGCCGGACCACGGTCTGCACGACGTCGTTGAGGTGGTCGACCACGGGAACCTTGTCGGCGACCATCTCGATCGAGAGCAGCACGGCCAGGATCAGCAGCACCCAGCCGTTGGACAGCCACGTCCAGCCGCTGGGCAGGTCGATCGTGTCGGTGAACCGGGCCAGCAGGCCCATCAGGAGCAGAGGAATGTAGGCATTGAGGCCCGCGGATGCGGCCAGACCGGTTCCGGTCAATGCTTCGAGCACGACCCCAGGATGGCATCCGACGTCGAATTCCGCCTTCCGCTACTGTCGTCGGGTGCGTCTGGTCATCGCGAAGTGCTCCGTGGACTACGTCGGACGGCTCTCGGCCCACCTGCCCTCGGCGGTCCGGCTGGTCATGGTGAAGGCGGACGGCTCGGTGTCGATCCACGCCGACGACCGGGCCTACAAGCCGCTCAACTGGATGAGCCCGCCCTGCAAGCTGCAGGAGGCGCCGGGTGTGTGGAAGGTCGTCAACAAGGCGGGCGAGGAACTGCGGATCACCCTCGAGGAGATCTTCCAGGACACCTCGTACGCGCTGGGCATCGACCCCGGCCTGGTCAAGGACGGCGTCGAGGCCCACCTGCAGGAGCTGCTGGCCGCCCACCCGGAGACCTTCGGCGAGGGCTTCACGCTCGTACGCCGCGAGTTCATGACCGCGATCGGCCCGGTCGACCTGCTCTGCCGCGACGCCGGTGGTGCCGCGGTGGCGGTCGAGGTCAAGCGCCGGGGCGAGATCGACGGGGTCGAGCAGCTCACCCGCTACCTCGAGCTGATGAACCGCGACCCGCTGCTCACCCCGGTGGCCGGCATCTTCGCCGCCCAGGAGATCAAGCCGCAGGCCCGGGTCCTCGCCACCGACCGTGGCATCCGCTGCGTGGTCGTCGACTACGACAAGCTGCGCGGCATCGAGCGCAACGAGCTCACCCTCTTTTAGTAGTTGTTGTTCAGCTCGACGCGGTCGTGGCCGGTCGTCCCCGCGATGTAGGCCCGGGCGCCGAAACCCCCGACGACCGCCTGCACCACCACGAGGGTCCAGGTCAGCGGGTGCCCCTGGGCGATCTGCAGCAGCGTCGGCAGGCCGAGCAGCAGCGCGTCCGGCCCGAAGATCACCTTGAACAGCGGGCCGGGGGAGATCGAGACGCCCATCTGGGTGTCGAACGCCAGCGTGTCGTTGCGGACGAAGCCGACCCGGGCCTTGCGGATCGCCGCCGTCGCACCGACCGGGCCGAGTACCAGGCCGAGCGCCCACCACTGCCCGGACGGCAGGTCGCCGAGCGCCTGCAGGATGCCGAGCGCGGCGGTCGACCAGATCGTGGCCAGCACGCCGGGCACCCAGATCCGCTCCGAGACCGCCTGGCGCGAGTCGAGTCCGAGCAGTCGCAGGAGCACCGGGTTGGCGGCGTCGGTGCGTACGTTGGCCGTCGACGCCCCGGCCGCGTACATGCCGCCGAGCAGCACCGCCGCCCCGAGCACCCAGGACGGGAAGTGCGCGAGCAGGGCGGGCAGCGCGGTCGAGCCCGCCGTCCACAGGAGCCGGCGCGGGCGGCGCAGGGCGAGCAGCAGATCTTGGGCCACCAGGGGCGGCACCCGCGGCCAGAGCCGGGCCGAGCGCAGCCGCCGGGTCGCCCAGTACCGCCGCTCGATCATGTCGGCCACGAACGACGGCTCCACCCCGAACGCGCTGTCCAGCAGCGTGCCCGCGGTCTGGGCCGACTCGAGGATGCGCTCGTTGGGGGTGCGGCCGAGCCGGATCACCGAGACCGTCATCAGCGCGACCACCAGCACGGCCAGAATGCCGGCCGCGATGCCGGCGGTCGCGATCGGCCAGTCGGTGCCGGCCCGCCGGGCGTGCACCGCCGAGTCGAGGACGAACCCGGCCAGCCCGGCCGCCAGCACCAGGCCGGCCAGCCGGTCGGCCCACGGCGCCCAGACGCGGGCCGCCTGGGTGGCCAGCGCGAGCAGCATGATGACGATCCCGGCCAGAGCACTGCCGATCAGGAGGGCGGCGGCGAGACCGCCGGGCATCGGCCGGTACGCCACGTGCCCGGTGATCGCGAGTCCGAAGAGTGCTCCGGCCAGCGCCGCCGCGAGGGTGGCCAGGCGCAGCGAGGGCGCGAGCAGCCGCCGCCGGCTGACCGGGGCCGTGAGCAGGAACGACGCGGCCGGCCGGCTGAGACCGAGCGGGCCCAGCCGGCGCAGCGCCAGGAACAGGCCGCCCACCCCGGTCGCCAGCAGGGCGAGTCCGGCCAGTTCGGACGCGTTCGGGTGACTCGGCCAGAAGATCACGGCGAGTTGCTTGTGCAGCATGCCGCCGACGATCGCGACGAAGAGCACCGCGAAGTAGACGTTGGTGGCCGTCGCGCCGCGCTCGCGGTGGGCGGACTGGCGCTGCCGGATCCACTTGCGCAGCGCGGAAAGGTCGGTGGCCTGAAGCGTCATGATTCCCCGGCCGCGGCCAGCGTCTCCATGTTGGTGATCTCGGCGCCCGAGGCGGCCGCGAAGGCGTCGTCGTGGCTGGCTATCAGCAGGGATCCGCCGCTCGTCACGTACTCGGCCAGCATCTCGGCGACCGTGGCCCGGCCCTCCGGGTCGAGGCGCTGCTCGGGCTCGTCCAGGATGAGCAGCGAACTCGGCCGCAGCAGGGTGAGCGCGAGGGTGAGCCGCTGCTTCTGTCCCGAGGAGAGCGACGGCGGGATCGCGTCGGTGTGCCCGCCCAGGCCCAGGCGCTCCAGCGCCTCGTCGACGCCGGCCTCCTCCGGGTCGATGCCGTGGGCCCGGCAGACCAGTTCGGCGTGCTCGCGGGCGGTGAGACCGGCGTACCAGGTCGGCGGCTCCACGGTGGTCACCACCTGCCGCCAGAACTCCGGGGTCGACCCGGCCGGCTTCCCGAAGATCTTGATGGTGCCCTGGTCGGGGCGCTGGAGACTGCTCACGCAGCGCAGCAGCGTCGACTTGCCGATGCCGTTCTCGCCGGTCACGCAGACGCCGGCGCCGGCCGGTACGCGCAGCGACACGTCGACCAGAACCGGTGTCGAGCCGTAGCCGACGTAGAGCCCGTCCACCTCGACGGCGGGTTGATCTACCACGTGACGGACGGTAGCAGCCCGGGATTCATGCGCGTCCGCGACCGTAGAGCAGCTTGACCGTCTTGACGATCCGGGCGACCTGGGCCGGGGTGCGCTCGAAGGTCATCGCCGGCAGCAGCGACGGTCCACGGCGTACGGTGATCGCCTTGGCCCGGGCGAACTCGCGCAGCCCGTCCTCGCCGTGGATCCGGCCGAAGCCGGAGTCGCCGACCCCGCCGAACGGCAGGTTGCCCATGCCGACGAAGGTGAGCGTCGAGTTGACCGCGACCATGCCGGAGCGCAGCCGGCGGGCGATCCGCACCGCGTTCGCCTTGCCGAAGACCGCGCCGCCCAGGCCGTACGGCGAGTCGTTGGCCTTCTGGACGGCCTCGTCGGCGTTCGCGACCTTGGTGATCGTCAGCGTCGGGCCGAACGTCTCGTCGCGGATCTCGGACGAGTCGGCCGGCACGTCGACGAGCACGGTCGGCGCCACGTAGGGCGGCGCCACCGCGTCGGCTCCGCCGAGCACCGCCCGGCCGCCCCGGGCCAGGGCGTCGTCGATGTGGTCGCGGATGATGTCGATCTGCCGCGGCATGGTGATCGGGCCGATCTCCTGACCGGTGCGCAGCTTGCCCGCCTTCTCGACCACGGCCGCCACGAACGCGTCGTAGACCGGGGCCACCGCGTAGACCCGCTCGATGCCGATGCAGGTCTGGCCGGCGTTGGTCATCGAACCCCAGACCGCGGCCTCGGCGGCGGCCGGGATGTCGGCGTCGGCGTCGACGATCAGCGCGTCCTTGCCACCGGCCTCGATCACCACCGGAACCAGGTTTTCCGCGCACGCGGCCATGACCTTCTTGGCGGTCGCGGTCGACCCGGTGAACGAGACCTTGCCCACCCCGGAGCGGCACAGCGCGCCGCCGACGTCGCCCATGCCGTGCACCGCCTGCAGTACCGGGTGCTCGGGCACCACCTCGGCGAACGTGTCGACCAGCCACTGGCCGACGATCGGGGTGTACTCGCTCGGCTTGAAGACGACGGCGTTGCCGGCCGCGAGCGCGCCGCTGATCGGGCCGATCGGCGTGAGGATCGGGTAGTTCCACGGGCCGATCACGCCGACCACGCCGTACGGCTGGTATTCGACGTGGCCCACGTGCTCGGCGAGCAGCAGGCGGGTGCGCGTGCGGCGCGGCCCGAGCACCCGCTTGGCGTGGTGGGCCGCCCAGTCGAGGTGCTCGATGGCGGCGGTGGTCTCGACGATCGCGTCGGCCTCCGGCTTGCCGGACTCCAGGCGCGAGACCTGAGCCAGCTCCTCCATCCGCTGGCTGAGCAGGGTGCGCCAGCGCAGCAGCCGGGCCTTGCGGCCGGTGAACCCGAGGCCGAGCCACCAGGCGGCGGCCGGTTCGGCTCGGGCCACCGTGGCGGCGACCGCGTCGGCGTCGGCGGCCGGCACCCGGCCGGCCTCCTCGCCGGTGGCCGGGTTGGTGGAGATGAGCACGCCGTCTTCGATCTCCGGCACGCCGGGCACACGGGTAGCGGTCATGAACGTGAGTCTAAATCGCATACGGCCTCACCCGTACCCTTGAAAGGTGAGCCCCCGCCGTAACCATCCCCGACGCCGCACGGCGTCGGAGACGCCGCCGTCGTCGCTGACCGACGAGCGTGTCCGCAAGGGCATCGAGGGCGTCCAGCAGTGGCAGGACGGCGAGTGGATGGTCCGGTCGATCTTCGGCGGGGCCGCCGTGAAGATGTATCGCTGCCCCGGCTGCATGCAGGAGATCCGGCCCGGCGTGGCGCATGTCGTGGCGTGGCCGATCGACGGGCGTGGCGACGAGAGCGACCGGCGGCACTGGCACACCGGCTGCTGGAAGGCGCGTCACCGGCGCGGCCCGAACGTGGAGCGGTCGCGCAACGCGCCGCGCTATGGGTGAGGATCATCGGTATGAGTAGCCCTATCCGCGCGAACTCGATCCTGCCCGCTCACCGGGAGGACATCGAGTTGCAGACCGCCGACGGCCTCACGCTCGTCGGTGAGCTGGCCAAGCCGCTCGACCGCGACCCGGTCGCCACGCTGGTCTGCCTGCACCCGCTGCCCACCCACGGCGGCATGATGGACAGCCACGTCTTCCGCAAGGCCGCCTGGCGCCTGCCCGCGCTGGCCGGAGTGGCGGTGCTGCGGTTCAACACCCGCGGCACGAGCAGCGTCCGGGGCACCAGCGAGGGCACGTTCTCGTCCGGCGTCGACGAGCGCTACGACGTGGCCGCCGCGATCGAGTACGCGGAGTTCGAAGACCTGCCCGCCATCTGGCTGCTCGGCTGGTCGTTCGGCACCGACCTGACGCTCATGCACGGCCTCGACCCGGCCGTGCGGGGTGCGATCCTGCTCTCCCCGCCGCTGCGGTTCAGCCAGGCCGAGCACCTGGCCGCCTGGGCGGCCGACGGCAAGCGGCTGACCGCGCTGATCCCCGAGTTCGACGATTACCTGCGGCCGGATTCGGCGATCGAGCGTTTCCGGGCGATTCCGCAGGCCGAGGTCGTTCCGGTCGCCGGGGCGAAGCACCTCTGGGTCGGTGACGCCGAGAAGGTTCTCGACGAGGTCGTGCGGCGGGTCGCGCCGGGCGTGGCGGTCCCGCTGCCGCGGACCTGGGACGGCCCGATGGAGACGGGCGACATGAACGCGTACGCGGACCGGACCGTCGCCGCCTTCGCCGACGTCCCGGTTCCCCGGCAACTCGACTAGGCCCTAGCGGTGCTCCTGCGCGGGGACCAGCACCTCGCGCATGATCAGCTGGACCGCCGCGACCATCGGGATCGCCACCAGCGCGCCGATCACCCCGAACAGCGCGACCCCGAGCAGGGCCGCGACCACCGCGGCCACGTCGCTCACCTTGACCGAGCGGCGCATCACGGTCGGATAGATCAGGTAGTTCTCGACCTGCTGGTAGACGATGAAGAACACCGCGCAGACCAGCCCGGCGGTCAGCGAGTGGGCGAACCCGACCAGGCTCACGATCACCGCACCCAGCGTGGCCCCGATCTGCGGGATCAGGTCGCAGACCGCGACCACCACGGCCAGCGCGAACGGGTAGCTGAGGCCGAGGATGAGGGCGAGCACGAAGCTGCTCGCCCCGGCCACCAGCGCGATCATCAGCGCGCCGACCATGTACGCCCCGACCTTGGTCAGGATCTCGTCGGTGAGCAGACGCACCCGGTTGCGCCGGGACGCGGGGACCAGCGAATACCCGCCCTCGCGGATGCGGTCGAACGACGCCATGAAGTAGATCGTCAGCACCAGCACGGTCAGAACGTTGAAGATCGTGCCGAACAGCAGCTTGGCCCCGCCGAGCACGCCGCCGACCGCGCTGCCGACCGTGGCCGGGTTGAGCGCGCTCTTGACCTTGGTGAGCAGGTCGTAGCGCTGGACCAGCTGGTTGACCGTCTCGTTGCGCTGGAGACTCTCGATGTAGTCCGGCACGTTGTTGATCAGCTGGGTGGTCTGGCTGACCAGCGGCGGGATCAGCGAGACGATCGCACCGGCGAGCAGGCCGACCACCACCAGCGCGACGATCGCCACCGCGCCGCCCCGCGGCAGGCCCCACTTGCGCAGCCGGACCACCGCCGGGTTGAGGCCGATCGCCAGGAACAACGCGATGAAGATCAAAACCAGGATCGAGGCGGCGTTGCGGACGCCGAGGAAGATCGCGTACGCCAGGATCAGCCCGAGCCCCATCAACAGGCCGAACATGAACGGGTTGCGCCGGTTCAGCGCCGGCCCGGGGCGCCCGAACCGGCCCTGCCGATGGTCTTTCTCGGCCGCGTCGACGGGGTGGTCGTCAGCCGGCGCGGCCGCCGGCACCGTCAGTGTCGGCGGCTTCGCGGCGGTGGTCTCTTCGGGCGCGGTCGGGTGATCGGTCACCGGAGAGCCTTCCGTCGTCGGCCGAACCTGTCGGCCGGGACGTTATCCCCACCGAAGCCGAAAACGCTACGCCTTACTTCGGTGTCGGTCGAATTGCGACCATGATTACTCGGCGCCGCCCCCGACCCGGGCCGCTCGCCCCCTCACCTCGGCCGACGCGGCGAGTCCGGCTTGCCCGGCGCCACCCCTGACCCGGGCCGCTCGGGCCTTCACCTCGGCCGACGCGGCGAGTCCGGCTTATTCGGCGTCGGCGCCGACGCGTGTCGGCGGCGGAACCGTCACCTTCGCCGAGGCGCTGATCTTGCCTGAGGTGGTGGAGGCGGCGTGCTGCCCGGCCGACTTCTCGGCGGCCGCGTGCTTCTCGGCGTGCATCTCGGCCGCGTGCTTGTCGGCGGCGTGCTTCTCCGTGGAGTGTGCGCCCACCGGGCCGCCGGCCACGGCCTTCTCCGGCTCGGCCGGGGCCTCCTCCGGCAGGTCGTCGGGGGAAGCGGCGGCGGCGAGCACCGCGGCGGAGGCCAACTCGGCCACGCGCTTCGCTTCCTTCTGCACCTGACGGCGTACGTCGGCCGCGTGCCGCTCGGCGGCCTCGCCCGCCTTCTTGGCCTGGGCCACCCGGGCGGTCTCGGTTTCGAGGTCTTTCCGGGCCGCGACCACGAGCTGGCCGACCCGCTCGGCCTCCTGCTCGCCGGCGCGGGCACGGTCCTGGGCCGCGGTCACCCGGCCCTGCGCCTCGGCGACCTTGGCCTCGGCGACCTCCAGATCGCGAGCCGCCTTGGCGATCTTCTCCTGCTGGGCGGCGATCTCCTTGCGGATCGCGGTGGCCTGGTCGTCGGAGCGGCGGAGCACCTCTTCGGCGTACTTGTCGGCCTCGCTGCGCAGGTCGGCGCACTGCTTCTCGACCCCGCTGCGGAGCTGGGCCAGCTCCTGCACCACGGCCTGCCGGCGCTGGGCCAGCTCGTGCTCGACGCTCGCCTTGAGCTCGCTGTGGTCGCGCTCGGCGTTGGACCGGGCGGCCGCGATCTCCTGCTGCGCCTTTTCCCGCAGGGCCTTGATCTCCTGGTCGGCCTGCATGCGGGTGGACTGCACGTAGCCGTCGGCCTCGGCGCGGGCCCGCTGGACCTCGCGGGCGGTGCGGTCGGTGATCTGCTGCGCCTCGGCGCGGGCCCGGCCCAGCGACTGCTCGGCCTCGGCGCGCATCTGCTCGGCCGAGTGGCGGGCGGCGGCCAGCGCCTTCTCCGAGGCGGCGCGCCGGGCCGCATCGGCCCGCTCCTCGTCCTTGCGGCGGGCGGCCAGAGCGATCTCGAAGTCGCGGACGGCGTCGTGGGCGTGCGCCTCGGCCTCGGCCCGGATGCGCTCCGCCTCGGCCAGCCGGCCGGCGATGTCGTCGGTGGCCGACGCCTTGATCGCCTCGGCCTGCTCCTCGGCCAGCGTCAGGATCTGCTCGACCCGCGGGCCGAGGTGGCGAAACGACACCTCACCGCTGAGCGGGCCCTGCCGTCGGGCCTGCACGGCCTCCTGCTGGAGCTGCTCGATCCGCGCGTTCATCGCCTGGATCTGCACGTAGGCCTGCTCGCGCTCGGCGGACAGCGCGGCTATCTCGTTCTCGGCCCGGGCGACGTAGCGTTCGACCTGCTTCTTCTCATAACCCCGCAGGGCGGTCTCGAAGCTGGGCTCGGTGGCCGCGTCCCCGCCGAGACCGAAGATTTCACCGCCGTGCGACATGTTGTCCATCCTCACATACGCATCGTCCCGCGACGTACCGATACACACCGTCCTGAGCGGAGTATGCGTCTAGTTGTGATTTGTCTGGCCGGCCGGCATGGCCAGGCTACGCGCCCCAAACGAGTCAGACCGCACCGGAGAAACTCCGATACGGCCTTCGTCGTACAGGGTGGCCGCCCTCCGCTTTACCGTGGCGTACCCACCAGCGGTACGCAACCGGAGCACCCAGTGGCGAACGACTCAGCTGTGAATCACCTGGTAGAGCGGCCCGGCGCCCGTCTCAGCTGTTGGTCTCAGCTCTTGATCTCTCAGCTGTTGGTCTGGGCCGCCACCGGCTTCTCGCCGTCGGCCTTGGCCTGCTCGGGAGCGCGCTGCGCCGGCGCCTCGGCCTTCGCCGCCTCGCCCGGCTTGGCCGCCCCGCCGACACCCGGAACCAGACCGGAGAGGCCGGACAGCATCTGGCCGAGCTGGTTGGTGACCGCGTCCTTCTGACGGGTGAGGTCGTCCACCTCGCGCTTGGCCGCCTGCGTGGTCAGCTCGGCCTCGGTGCGGGACTCGCTCAGCAGGCGCTGGGCCTCGGCGCGGGCCTCGCTGACCGTCTTCTCGGCCAGGGCACGCGACTTCTCGGTGGTCTCGGCGGCGTGCCGCTCCGACTCGACCCGGCGCTGCTCGGCGCGCTGCTGGATCTCCTTGGCCCGGTCCTCGGCCGCACTGGCCCGCTGCTCGGCCTCGGACACCATCTTCTGGGTGGCGTTGACCTGGGCGGCGTGCCGCTCCGACTCCTCGCGCTCGGCCTTTTCCCGTCGCTCGGCGATCTCGAGCGCCAGGGCCTGCAGGTCCTTGTCGCGCTTGTCGCGGGCGTCGGTCAGCATCTTGGTCGCCTCGGCGCGCTTCTCCTCCGACTCGCGCGACACCTTGGCCCGCAGCTGGGTGATCTCGCGCTCGGCGGTGGCCCGCAGCGACGCCACCTCGCGCTCGACCGTGGACTTCAGCTCGGCGACCTCGTGCGCGGTGACCGTGCGCAGCTGCTTGGTCTCGCGGTCGGCGTCCGACCGGAGCGTGTCGGCCTCGCGCCGGGCCTGCACCCGGGCCTCGGCGGCCTCGCGCTCGGCGTGCGTGCGCACCTGGCCGGCCTCGCGCTCGGCGGTCGCCTTCATCGCGGCGGCCTCGGCCCGCGCCTTGTCGGTGATCTCCCGCGCCTCGAGGCGGGCCGCGGACAGGATGCCCTCGGACTCCCGCTTGGCCTCGCTGCGGTGATCATTGGCCTGTTCCTCGGCCAGCCGCAGGATCTGCTCGACCCGGGTGCCCAGCCCGGAGAGCGTCGGCCGGTTGTTTTCCTCCAGCAGCTTGTTGCTGTCGGCCAGCTTCTGCTCGAGGGCGTTGAGACGTTGCTCGGCCTGGCGCAGACGGCGCTGCGCGTCGTTCATCCGCTGCTCGGCCTCGCCACGAGCCTGCTCGGACTGATTGAGCGCGGCGACCAGGCGGCCGAGATGGGCGTCGACCTGCCCACGGTCATAGCCACGCAGCACGACCGTGAAATCGTGCTGGGAGTTTGCGGTGTCGAAAAAGGCCAGGTTCTGATCCTGCTGCTGGGGCATTGGGCCATCCTGGCGAAGACACACGGACCACGCAAGAGCGAAGAGACATCAGAAAAGCAAACGTAGATCAGCTTTGACCTGCCCGGGAGCATCGCCGCTGGCCGTTCGGCCGGACGCGACCGTCCGGCCGTCGCCGACGGCTCGCCGGGCCGCCACCTGCTACATCCGGGGTTCGGTCAGCAACCGTCCACTGAGTATCGCGGTCGCACCTCTCAATGCCCCCGATCCTGCCAGTCCAGGCGGCCGTTGTCCGGATGATTCACCCACAAGAGGCACGAATCACGCCGGCTGCACCAATTCCACCAAAACTCCGCCGGCGTCCTTCGGGTGGACGAAGTTGATGCGCGACCCCGCCGTACCCCGCCGGGCCTTCTCATAGAGAAGGCGCAAGCCTCGGGCCCGCAGTGCCGCCGAGGTCGCCTCGACGTCGGCCACCGTGTAGGCCAGTTGCTGCAGGCCCGGGCCGCTCCGGTCGAGGAACTTGGCGATCGCCGAGTCGGGGCGGGCCGGCGCGAGGAGCTGCAGACGCGGGCCGTCGCCGTCGCCGACCGCCAGCATCGCCTCGCGGACTCCCTGCTCCTCGTTGGTCTCCTCGTGCACGCAGTGCATGCCGAAGGTGTCGGCATAGAAGGTCAGTGCCGCGTCCAGGTCGGGAACCGCGACGCCGACGTGGTCGATGCGTAAGAATTCGACGACCGGATTGGATGGGGTGTCGGTCATGGCATTAGTCTTACCTGACTAAACGTCCGTTAAGGGGAGCACCCGTGAGCAGTTCGGTGATTGTCAGTGGCGCCCGCACACCGATGGGCCGCCTGCTCGGCAACCTCAAGAACGTGCCCGCCACCGCGCTGGGCGGCCGGGCCATCGAAGCGGCCCTCGAGCGCGGCGGAGTCCGTCCCGACCAGGTGCAATACGTGATCATGGGTCAGGTGCTGCAGGCCGGCGCCGGGCAGATCCCGGCCCGCCAGGCCGCGGTCGCGGCCGGCATCCCGATGACCACGCCCGCCCTCACGGTCAACAAGGTGTGCCTGTCCGGGCTCGACGCGATCGCGCTGGCCGATCAGCTGATCCGGGCCGGCGAGTTCGACATCGTGGTCGCCGGCGGCATGGAGTCGATGACCAACGCGCCGCACCTGCTGATGAACCAGCGGCAGGGCACCAAGTTCGGCGACGTGCTGGTGCGCGACCACATGGCGTACGACGGGCTGATGGACCCCTGGGACGGCGTCGCCATGGGCGAGTCGACCGAGCGCAGCGGCAAGGAGCTGGGCATCAGCCGCGCGGAGCAGGACGCCTTCTCGGCCCGCAGCCACCAGCGGGCGGCCGCCGCCCAGCGCGAGGGCCGGTTCGCCGACGAGATCGTGCCGGTCCCGGCCGGGCACCGCGAGAGCGACGCCGCCATCGGCACCGACGAGGGCGTACGCCCGGAGGCCACCGCCGAGTCGCTGGGCCGGCTCCGGCCGGCGTTCGCCAAGGACGGCACGATCACGGCCGGCAGCTCGTCGCCGATCTCCGACGGCGCCGCCGCGGTCGTGGTGATGAGCCGGGCCAAGGCCGAGGAGCTCGGGCTGACCTGGCTGGCCGAGATCGTGTCGCACGGCAACGTGGCCGGCCCCGACGCCTCGCTGCAGTCGCAGCCGTCCAACGCGATCCGGCACGCGCTCGGCAAGGCCGGCCTGACCACCGACGACCTCGACCTGATCGAGATCAACGAGGCGTTCGCGCAGGTGGTCATCCAGTCGACCCGCGAGCTGAAGGTCGACGAGGAGATCGTCAACGTCAACGGCGGCGCGATCGCGCTCGGCCACCCGATCGGCATGTCGGGCGCCCGGCTGGTGCTCACGCTGGCGCTCGAGCTTCGCCGGCGCGGCGGCGGCCTCGGCGCGGCCGGCCTGTGCGGCGGCGGTGGCCAGGGCGACGCGCTGATCGTGCGGGTGCCCGCCGCGTGAGGCGGAGCCGCGACGTCCCGGCGCTGGTCGCCGCGGCCCGCGAGGGCGACGCGCGGTCCGTGGCCCGGCTGATCAGCCTGGTCGAGAACGGCGACCCGGCGCTCCCCGACGTGGCGGCAGCGCTCGCGCCGTACGCCGGCCGGGCCCAGGTCGTCGGCCTGACCGGCGCACCCGGCGTGGGCAAGTCCACGACGACGAACGAACTGGTCCGGTCGCTGCGGGCGGCCGGCCACCGGGTCGGTGTTCTCGCGGTCGACCCGTCTTCGCCGTTCACCGGCGGAGCCATCCTCGGCGACCGGGTGCGCATGCAGGAGCACACCACCGACCGAGGCGTGTACATCCGGTCGATGTCGAGCCGGGGCCAGCTGGGCGGCCTGGCCGCCGCGACCCCGCAGGCGGTCCGGGTGCTCGAGGGCGCCGGCTGCGACGTGATCCTGGTCGAGACGGTCGGCGTCGGCCAGGCCGAGGTCGAGATCGCCTCGCTCGCCGACACCACGCTGGTGCTGCTGGCGCCCGGCATGGGCGACGCGATCCAGGCGGTCAAGGCGGGCGTGCTCGAGATCGCCGACATCTTCGTGATCAACAAGGCCGACCGGCCGGGCGCCGACGCGACCTACCGCGACATCCAGGGCATGCTCGCGCTGGGCGAGCGGGAGCCGGGCGACTGGCGGCCCCAGGTGGTGCGGGCGACGGCCGTCCGCGGCGAGGGCATCGACGACGTGGTCGCGGCGATCGAGAAGCACCGAGGCTGGCTCACCGACACGGGCGCCCTGCGGCTCCGGCGCGAGCGCCGGGCCGCGGGCGAGGTCGAGGCCATCGCGCTGGGCACGCTGCGGTCCCGGATCGGCAGCCTGCGAGAGGGTACGGCGTTGAGCGCGCTGGCCGCCCGCGTCGCCGACGGCGACATCGACCCCTACGCCGCCGCCGACGAGCTGATCAAAGGCCTCTGACCGGGTCCGCGCGGCGCGCGAAGTCATGCCGGGCGGCGCCTGCCCGTTCGGCGCGGTCAGCCGTTCCCGCTGGGCCGTCCCCGTTGCTCCAGTCTGAACCCCGACGGCCCGGCGCCGACCTCTCTCCGCCTGCTCAACGCCGGGGGTTTCACCGATCGGCCGGTCGAGGCGACCTTGACCGCACGCCCGGCGTGGTGCACATGACCTTCGGTAAGCGGTCGCCGAGATCCGCCTCCGGGCGAGCGTCGGCATGGCGGCCGCCCGGGCGCCGACGACGCCGACAGCGTGCCGCAGCCTCTAGGTTGCTCGGCATGGGATTGCTTACCGGGCCGGTGGTGGCGGCGGGGTCGATGGCGGCGCTCGCGCAGCCGCGGATCGTGGGGGACGGGGTGGTGCTGCGGCCCTGGCGGGAGGCTGACCTGGGGGTTGTACTCGCCGGATACGGGGATCCGGCGATCCAGCGGTGGCACGTGAAGTCGATGGACGAGGGCGAGGCCCGCGCCTGGATCGCGCACTGGCCGGGCCGGTGGGCGGCCGAGAACGGGGCCGGGTGGGCGGTCACCCGGGACGGCGGGGACGCGGCCGGCCAGATCAGCCTGAGCCGGCTCGACCTCGGTCAGGGCGTGGCGAGTGTGTCGTACTGGACCCTGCCCGAGGCCCGCGGAGCGGGACTGGCCCACCGGGCGCTCGACGCACTGGCCGGCTGGGTTTTCGGGACGCTGGGGCTCTATCGGCTGCAGGCGTCGCACTCGACCGCCAACCCGCCGTCGTGCCGGGTGGCCGAGAAGGCCGGGCTGCGGGGCGAGGGGACCAAGCGGGGCGGGGGCCGGCATGCGGACGGCTGGCACGACATGCACGTACACGGAAGGCTGGCCATCGACTGAGCCTTAGCGATCGTTCAGTTCTGCTCTACGATGGTGGCCATGGATGCAGCCGACATCGCCGCCGGCCGGGAGCGCTGGCAGCGGCGCTACGACGCGGCCCGCAAGCGGGACGCCGACTTCACGACGCTCTCCGGCTCGCCGGTCGAGCCGGCCTACGGGCCGCCCGACGGGGTCGACTACCCGGGCTTCGACCGGATCGGCTGGCCGGGTGAGTTCCCCTACACGCGCGGGCTCTATCCGACCGGCTATCGCGGCCGCACCTGGACGATCCGGCAGTTCGCCGGCTTCGGCAACGCCCGGCAGACCAACGAGCGCTACAAGATGATCCTGGGCGCCGGGGGCGGCGGGCTGAGCGTGGCCTTCGACATGCCGACGCTGATGGGCCGCGACTCCGACGACCCGCAGGCGCTCGGCGAGGTCGGGCACTGCGGGGTGGCGATCGACTCGGCCGCCGACATGGACGTGCTCTTCGACGGCATCGATCTGGAAAAAACAACGACGAGCATGACGATCTCCGGCCCGGCCGTACCGATCTTCTGCATGTACCTGGTAGCGGCCGAGCGGCAGGGCGCGGTTGTTTCACGCCTGGACGGCACTCTGCAGACCGACATCTTCAAGGAGTACATCGCGCAGAAGGAGTGGCTCTTCGCGCCCGAGCCGCACCTGCGCCTGATCGGCGACCTGATGGCCTACTGCGCCGCCGAAATTCCCAAGTACAAGCCCCTGTCGGTCAGCGGCTACCACATCCGGGAGGCCGGCTCGACGGCCGCGCAGGAGCTGGCGTACACGCTGGCCGACGGTTTCGGCTACGTCGAGCTCGGGATTTCCAGAAACCTCGACGTAAACGAGTTCGCGCCCGGCCTCAGCTTCTTCTTCGACTCCCACATCGACTTCTTCGAGGAGATCGCCAAGTTCCGGGCCGCCCGCCGCATCTGGGCCCGGCACCTGCGCGACGACTACGGCGCGACCAGCGAAAAGGCGCTGTGGCTGAAGTTCCACACGCAGACCGCCGGGGTCAGCCTGACCGCCCAGCAGCCGGTCAACAACGTGGTGCGGACGGCGGTCGAGGCGCTGGCCGCGGTCCTCGGCGGCACCAACTCGCTGCACACCAACGCCCTCGACGAGACGCTCGCGCTGCCGACCGACGAGTCGGCCGAGATCGCCCTGCGCACCCAGCAGGTGCTGATGGAGGAGACCGGCGTGGTCAACGTGGCCGACCCGCTGGGCGGGGCCTGGTTCGTCGAGGCGCTGACCGACCGCATCGAGGCCGAGGCCGAGGAGATCTTCGCCCGCATCCGGGCGCTCGGCTCGGACGGCAGCATCACCCAGGGCATCCTGCACGGCATCGAGGACGGCTGGTTCACCGCCAACATCGCCGAGGCCGCGTTCGTCTATCAGCAGGCCCTCGAGAAGAACGCCAAGCGCATCGTCGGGGTCAACGCGCACACCGGCACGGTGACGAAGGATCTTCAGATCCTTCGGGTCTCCCACGAGGTCGAGGTCCAGCAAAATCGCGCGCTCAGCGCGCGGCGGGCCGAGCGCGATTCCGTACGCGTGAAGGCCGCGCTCGAAACCCTGGTGGCGACGGCCCGCACCGAGCAGAACATGATCCCCGCGATGCTCGAGGCCGCGCGCGCCGAGGCGACCCTGGGCGAGATCTGCGACGCCCTGAAAGGGGAGTGGGGCATCTACCGGGAGCCGGCCCGATTCTAGGTTTGTGACGTCCGATATCAGCTGTCCGGCGGCGCGGCGAATCGCCTCGTCAGCGTGCGAGACTAGGTAGCTATGAGCGACCCACGGACCACTCCGTCGATCTTCACCCGCGGCGCGGTCGATCTCAGCGCGCTGCGTACGCCCGCGCCGGCTCCCAGCCGCCCGGCCGCCGGCACCCCGAGTGCCACTCCCTCCGATGGGAGCGCCGCACCCGCCGGCTTGCCCGGCGCCGAAACGATCATCGAGGTCACCGAGGCCAACTTCCAGACCACCGTTCTCGAGCGGTCCCTGTCGACCCCGGTCATCCTCGACTTCTGGGCCGACTGGTGCGAGCCCTGCAAGCAGCTCTCGCCGATCCTCGAGCGGCTGGCCCACGAGGGCGGCGGCACCTGGGTGCTCGGCAAGGTCGATGTGGACGCCAACCCCCGCCTCGCCCAGGCGCTGCGGGTGCAGGGCATCCCGATGGTGGTCGCGGTGGTCGGCGGCCAGCTGGTCGAGGGCTTCACCGGCGTACTCCCCGAGCACCAGGTCAAGCAGTATGTCGACGCCGTCCTCAAGGCCGGCGGCATCTCGGTCGAGGAGCCCGCCGACCCGCGGCTCGACGAGGCCGACGACGCCCTGATGACCGGCGACCTCGACGAGGCCGAGGCGGCGTACCGGAAGATCCTGGCCGAAACGCCCGGCGACGCGGCCGCCGCGTCCGGGCTGGCCCAGGTCGAGCTCTACCGGCGCATCAGCGGCGCCGAGCCGTCGGCGGTGCTCGCCAAGGCCGCGGCCAACCCCGACGACCTCGAGGCGCAGCAGCTGGCGGCCGACGTCGAGGTGCTCAGCGGCCAGGCCGAGGAGGCCTACTCGCGACTGGTCGCCCTGATCAAGCGCACCTCGGGCGACGACCGCGACGCCGTCCGCAAGCACCTGCTGTCGCTGTTCAGCGTGGCCGGCCCGGACGATCCCGCGGTGGCCGGGGCGCGACGCGCCTTGGCCAGCGCCCTGTTCTAGGGAAGCGTCCGTGCGCCACATCGCTGTCCTCGACGCACCGTCCAATCTCGGTCTGCGCCCGCCGACCGAGACGTCGGTGCCGGGCTGCGCCAAGGCGCCCGGAGCTCTCCGTGACCACGGCCTGCTGACCCGGCTGGGCGCCCGCGACGCCGGCTGCCTGACCCCGCCCCGCTACGACGCGGGCGACTGGCGGCCGGGCGACGGGGTCGCCCACGCCGCGCAGATCGCGAACTATTCCCGCCGGCTGGCCGACCGCATCGGAGCGATCCTCGACGCCGGCGAGTTCCCGGTGATCCTGGGCGGCGACTGCTCGATCCTGCTCGGCTCGGGCATCGCGATGCACCGGCTCGGCGAGGCGATCGGCGGCCGGATCGGCCTGGTCTTCGTCGACGGCCACTCCGACTTCCGCCACCCGGGCAACGCCTCCTATGTGGGCGCGGCCGCCGGCGAAGACCTGGCCCTGGTCACCGGCCGCGGCCAGGCCGACCTGGCGTCGATCGAGGGCCGCCGCCCCTACTTCCGCGACATCGACGTGGTCGTCCTGGGCATCCGCGCCCAGGACGAACACCGCCTCGACCTCCAGGCCGCCGGCATCATCACCCGCCCGGTGCCGGCCCTCCGGGCCGAGGGCGCGGCCCGCAGCGCCCAGTGGGCCCGCGACCAGCTGGCCGACTGCGCCGGCTACTGGGTGCACGTCGACGTCGACGTCCTCGACCCGGCGGTGATGCCCGCGGTCGACGCACCCTCCCCGGGCGGCATCGCCTTCCCGGAGCTGGAACTCCTGCTGGCCGGCCTGGTCGAGTCCCCGCACTGCCTGGGCGTAGAGCTCACGGTCTTCGACCCCGACTACGACCCGGACGGCGACTACGCCGCCGAGATCACGTCGACGGTCACGGCAGGACTGGCGCCGGCCAAGACGGTCGCCCTCCGCCCCGACCTGGCGGCAGCCCGCCGTGACCTCGACCGGTCACCCCAGCAGAACGCCGCGGCAGCGCGAGAACGCCGCCGCGCCGAGGCAGCAGCGGAGAGCGTCTCCCTCGCCGCCGCAGGCGCCTCCGGCGTTTCCGGTACGCCCGAGGAAGCCCCCGTACCCGCGACAACACTCCTCGCCGTCGAGGATGGTGCCGACCTCCCGGCCGAGCGCCCCCTCCCGCCCGGCCCCCTTCTCCCCGCCGCCGGGCCACTCGAAGGTGCCTCGGCCGCCGCTGGGCGCCTCAAAGGTGCCTCGGCCGCCGACCCAGCCGACACCATGCCCGACGGCCGGACCGCCGAGGCCGACCCCGTCGAGGCCGCACCGAACGGCGATCGCTCCGGGGTCGAGCCGGCTGGTCTTTCCGGGCTCGCGCC
>DASWRZ010000458.1:0-12130 GCA_036402935.1 Actinoplanes sp. | reverse complement strand
GCCCGGTGGTAGCAGACATGCCGCATGGTCGTGTGCAGGTAGGCGCGGAACGCGACCAGTGGTCCCCGTCCGGACCGCAGCGAGGCGAAAACCTTGGCGAACGTCTCGGCGACCAGATCGTCCGCGTCGGCCGGGTCGCGGGACAACCCGTACGCCAGTTGCCGTGCCGATGCCCGGTGCCGTTCGTAAAGCGTGCCGAACGCGCCGGTGTCGCCGGCGCGGACGGCGGTCAGGAGAGCGGTGTCGGAGGGGGGCTCGCTGCCCGGGATCGTCATTCCTGCCTCCTGCGGGCGGGATGGGAGGAAAACCCGATTAGGCGAAGCTTAGGTCCTTATGCCCGTTTTGTGAAAGGCGCCGAACGGCCGGTCGCGAACTGACCGTTTGTCGTCACGCGCTCACAACTGCGCATGGGAGCGAAGAATCGAACGTCTGTGAGCACAGCGACCATAGATTGTGCGGTTGTCCACAAGAACTACCGATGAATAGGACCCGGATCCGCCTTAGGCTGACGTGACTCCCGTGACCCGGCCGCACTCGCGGCCCGATCGGTCATTGGTCAGTGACGACCGAAGGAGATCACCGTGCCCCACGCCCGCCTTCTGAAGTGGATCGACGAAGTCGCCGCTCTGACCACGCCCGACCGGATCGTCTGGTGCGACGGATCCGAGGCCGAGTGGACCGGCCTGACCGACGCCCTGGTCGACTCCGGTGCGCTGGTCCGGCTCGACCCGGCCAAGAAGCCCAACTCGTTCTGGGCCCGCACCGACCCCGGTGACGTCGCCCGCGTCGAGGAACGCACCTTCATCTGCTCGGTCGACGAGGCCGACGCCGGACCGACCAACAACTGGATGGCCCCGGCCGAGATGAAGGCGACCATGACCGTCTTCTACCGGGGCTGCATGCGCGGCCGGACGATGTACGTCGTCCCGTTCTGCATGGGCCCGCTCGACGCCCCGCAGCCGATGTTCGGCGTCGAACTCACCGACAGCCCCTACGTGGTCGCCAGCATGCGCATCATGACCCGGATGGGCTCCGAGGTCCTGGCCGCGATGGGCGACGACGCCGACTTCGTTCCCGCGCTGCACTCCGTCGGTGCACCGCTGGAGCCGGGCGAACAGGATGTCCCCTGGCCCTGCAACAAGACCAAGTACATCTCGCACTTCCCGGAGACCCGCGAGATCTGGTCGTTCGGCTCCGGCTACGGCGGCAACTCCCTTCTCGGCAAGAAGTGCTACGCGCTGCGCATCGCCAGCGTGGCCGCGCGCGACGAGGGCTGGCTCGCCGAGCACATGCTGATCATGAAGCTGACCTCGCCCGAGGGCCAGGTCCGCTACATCGCGGGCGCGTTCCCGTCGGCCTGCGGCAAGACCAACCTGGCCATGCTCGAGCCGACGATCGAAGGCTGGAAGGTCGAGACGGTCGGCGACGACATCGCCTGGATGCGGTTCGGCGAGGACGGCCGGCTGTGGGCCACCAACCCCGAGTTCGGCCTGTTCGGCGTCGCACCCGGCACGGATTTCCACACCAACCCCAACGCGATGCGCACGCTCGCCCGGGGCAACTCGGTCTTCACCAACGTCGCCCTCACCGACGACGGCGACATCTGGTGGGAGGGGATGGGCCGGCCGCCGGCGCACCTGACCGACTGGAAGGGCAACGACTGGACCCCCGACTCGGACGGCCCGTCGAGCCACCCGAACAGCCGCTTCTGCACCCCGATCGAGCAGTGCCCGATCCTCGCCGACGAATACCACGATCCCCGTGGCGTCCCGATCGACGCGATCCTGTTCGGCGGCCGCCGCAAGACCACGATCCCGCTGGTCGCCGAGGCCCGCGACTGGGTGCACGGCGTCTACATGGGAGCCACGCTCTCCTCGGAGACGACCGCCGCCGCGGTCGGCCAGGTGGGCGTGGTCCGCCGCGACCCGATGGCCATGCTGCCGTTCATCGGCTACCACGCCGGCGACTACTTCCAGCACTGGATCGACATGGCCAAGGGCGCCACCGGCGACGCCGCGAGGCTGCCCAAGGTCTTCTACGTCAACTGGTTCCGCCGCGCCGACGACGGTCACTTCCTCTGGCCCGGCTTCGGCGAGAACAGCCGCGTCCTCAAGTGGATCTGCGATCGGCTCGACGGCAAGGGCGCCGCGGTCGAGACCCCCATCGGCCACGTACCCACCCCGGATGCCCTCGACCTGACCGGTCTCGATCTCGACCCAGCCGACCTCGAGGCCGTCCTGCGGGTGGACACCGACGAGTGGCAGGCCGAGATTCCCCAGGTCACCGAGTGGTTCGAGAAGTTCGGCGACAAGCTTCCCGCCGTCCTCTGGGCCGAGCTCGACGCCCTGAAGGCGCGCCTGTCCGCCTGACGACCTCGCCTCGCTCCGCATCGGCGCCCCGGTGCGGAGCGAGGCCTTCTCCCGTACCGACGGCCCGCTTCGCCGCCCCCCGACCGTCGTCGCCGCCCTGGTCCCACACCCGGCCGTCGACATCTACCTGATCGGCGGAGGTCCGCCGCGTGGCCGCGTCGACAACCGTCATCCAGGCGACGCCGACGAGCGCGTTATGGTCCGCGAATGGCCGTTGAGCGATTCGACGTCATCGTCGTCGGGGCAGGTCCGGCCGGATCGGCGGCGGCGCTCGCCGCCCGCCGAGGCGGTGCCGGCGTCCTGCTCCTCGACCGGGACGACTTTCCGCGCGACAAACCCTGTGGTGACGGCATCGCGGCCGAGGCGCTCGACGTGCTGAACGACCTCGGCGTCGAGAACGCGGCGAGCGGATATCCGGCCGTGTCGCGGCTGCGGCTGGTCGGGCCCGGTGGCCCGGCCGTCGCCCGCCCGCTGCCGAGGCCGGCCCACACCGTCCCGCGCCTGGTCTTCGATGCCCGGCTCGTCGAAGCCGCCGTCGAGGCGGGCGCCGAGCTCCGCAGACATGCGGTCCGGGAGATCCGGCCGGCCGGCGACGGCGTGATCGTCGACGGCCGATTCCACGGACACGTATTGATAGGTGCGGACGGAGCGACGTCGGTCGTCCGGCGGGCGGTCGGCGCGGCGGTCAACCCACCCGGGCATCTGGCGTTCGCGATCCGGGGCTATGCGCCCACGAGCAACACCGACGAACAGCTGATCGTCACGACCCGGCAGCGGTGGCCGGCGTACGCGTGGGAGTTCCCGGTCGGGGACGGAACCGCCAACGTGGGCTACGGGGAGGTGCTGCGGGGGCGGCCGCTGTCCCGGGCGTACCTCGAACGGCGCCTGCGCGAGATGCTGCCCGGCGCCGAACCGACCGGCTTGCGCGGGCACCACCTGCCGTTGTCGACCCGGCGCCCGGCGCCGGCGAAGGGCCGGGTGCTCCTGGCCGGCGACGCGTTGTCGCTGATCAACCCGTTCACCGGCGAGGGCATCTTCTATGCCGTGCTGTCCGGGGCGCTGGCCGGTGCGGCGGCCGCCGGCAATGATCCCGCGAGCTACCGCCACGCCTTGCGCCGGCGTCTCGGCCGGCACCTCAGGCACTCCAGGCTGGCCGCGCTGATGAGCCGGGAGCCCCGGATGGTCGACGCGGCGGTGCGGGCGGCTGACCGGGACGGCGCGGTTTTCCGCCGGATGGTGGAGCTGGGGCTCGGTGACGGGGTCTTCGACCTTCGCACGATCGGGCGCATCATCGGCGAGACAGCTCGTCGTCACCCGGCCACCCCTTGAGCGCGCGCGGGGGAGGGCTAGGGTTTGAGGCGATGACTCTGCGGTCCCTGATTTATTCGCTTTACGAACGTCGCCTGGCCGGCAAGCTGGTCGGCAAACCCGTCCCGAAGCATGTCGGGGTGATGTGCGACGGCAATCGCCGCTGGGCCCGGGAGATGGGGTTCGTCGACCCCAACGACGGCCACCGGGTCGGCGCGGCCCGGGTCAAAGAGCTGCTCACCTGGTGCGACCAGGCGGGCATCGAGCACGTCACGCTCTATCTGCTGGCCACCGACAACCTGCGCCGCCCGTCGAGCGAGCTCGACCCGCTGCTGCAGATCATCGAGGATCTGGCGACCGAGCTGGCCGAGGACGGCAACCCCTGGCGGCTGCGCATGGTCGGCGCGCTCGACGTGCTGCCCGCCTCGACCGCGACCGCGCTCAAGGCGGCCCAGGAGAAGACCCGCGACCGCACGATCGGGGTCGAGGTCAACATGGCGGTCAGCTACGGCGGCCGGCGCGAGATCGCCGACGCGGTGCGCTCGCTGCTGCACGAGCAGGCGGCGGCCGGGCGCACGATCGAGGAGATGGCCGAGATCCTCGACGTCGAGCACATCGCCGAGCACCTCTACACGCGCGGTCAGCCCGACCCCGACCTGGTCATCCGCACGAGCGGCGAGCAGCGGCTGTCGGGCTTCCTGCTCTGGCAGTCGGCCCACTCGGAGTTCTACTTCCACGACGCCAACTGGCCCGACTTCCGCCGCGTCGACTTCCTGCGCGCGCTGCGCTCCTACGCCGGGCGCCAGCGCCGCTACGGCGCTTGAGGCAGGCGACTCGCTCGCGCTTTCCTTCCGTACGCCGAACGCCGTCACCCGAAGCGGGGCGCGGGCGGCGCGCTCGGCGTACAGCGGAAGGCCGGCGCCGAAGCGCTCAGCGGAACGTCTTCAGGCCGGCCGTGAGGAAGGCGGCGACCGCCTCGGGCGAGTCGAGCGTCAGGTCGGCCGCGTTGGAGACCTCGGCTCCCGTCTCGGGGTTGGCGACCGCGACCGCCATGCCGAAGAAGGCCGGGTCGACCGCCTCCCGCGCCCGCAGCGCGTCGAATGCCTTGATGTCGGACATGTCGTCCCCGAAATACCAGGCACAGGCGGCATTCCGCACGCCCTCGGTGATCACCACGCCCTTGTCCTGATCGACCGGCGGCTTGAGCTCGACCACCATCCGGCCCGCCTGGATCTTGAGGCCGTGGCGCTCGGCCTGCTCGTGGCCCCACTGCTCGACCTGGGCCGACAGCTGCGGCGCGGTGCGATAGTGCAGAGCGACCGACAGGCGCTTGAACTCCACCAGAATCGCCGATGGCAACTGGGCTCGTGCCCGATCGGCCAGGTCCGCCATGGCCGGCACCCAGGGAAGCGCGGCCGGTTCGGTGACGACCTTGCCCTCGTGCCACACCTCGAGGCCGTAGAGGCCGTAGAGGTCGACCCGTTCGAGTGAGGCGAACCGCGACCGGAGGAAGCTGACCGGCCGGGCGGAGACGATCGCCACCCGCCGGACGGCCGCGGCCAACTGCTCGAGGACCCCGGGCACGGCCGGAACCGGCTGCGAGGCGTCCGGGTCGTCGGTGACGGGCGACAGAACGCCGTCGAAGTCGAAGAAGAAGGTGGTGCCGGAGGCCCGGTCGGCGGTGAACTCCCACGCCTGCGCGGTGCTCAGTGGATGCGTCGGACGCGGGGTCTCTGCCACAGCGTCAGATTACCCGCCCGGAGTCCGGTTGCACGGGGCTCACCGGCAACGCGGTACTACCGGGTTTGCTTCATGACCGCTAGCGTTTGTGCCATGGCACGGGGTCATCCCGGGCCAACCGGCCGGCCCGGACCTGCGACAAGTGCGCCACGGGGCCCGCATCCCGACCCCGTGCATGCGAAGGGCGCCGGAGGTGGCGGACCGCGGGCGTTCCGGGTTGCACGCCCGCTGGAGCAGGCCTGTGACATCTCGCCGATCTGACGCCGTGGTCGCTTCACCAGCTGCGAATGCTGACCCGGCCGCCAAAGTCTCCAGGAGCCGCGCCGCCACGGGTCGCAAGACCCGTGACCGGCATGCCGAATCGGAGCCGGCCCCTCTGGGCCGCGTCTTCGTCCTGGACACCTCGGTCCTGCTGTCCGACCCGGCGGCGTTCCGCCGGTTCACCGACCACGAGGTCGTGATTCCTCTCGTGGTGATCTCCGAGTTGGAGGGCAAGCGTCACCATCCCGAGCTGGGCTGGTTCGCGCGGCAGTCCCTGCGCATGCTGGACGAGTTGCGGATCAAGTACGGCCGGCTGGATCAGCCCGTGCTGTGCAACGACGAGGGCGGCACCCTGCGGGTCGAGCTGAACCACGCCGACCAGAGCGTCCTGCCCCTGGGGTTCCGCAACGACTCCAACGACACGCGCATCCTCTCGGTGGCGCTCGGCATGGCCGCCGAGGGCCGCGACGTCACGCTGGTGAGCAAGGACATGCCGTTGCGGGTCAAGGCGGCGGCGGTGGGCATCACCGCCGACGAATACCGCCATGGCCAGGCCAGTGATCCCACCTGGACCGGCATGTTCGACCTCAAGCTCGGCGAGGACCAGGTCGGCGCGCTCTACGCGGGCGAGGAACTCCAGCTCGAGGAGGCGGACAACCTGCCCTGCCACACCGGCCTGGTCATCCACTCGTCGAAGGGTTCGGCCCTGGGCCGGGTCAACCCCGACAAGTCGGTGCGGCTGGTGCGCGGAGACCGGGAGGCGTTCGGCATCCGGGGCCGCTCGGCCGAGCAACGGGTGGCACTCGACCTGTTGCTGGACGAGTCGATCGGCATCGTCTCGCTGGGCGGCCGGGCCGGCACCGGCAAGTCGGCGCTGGCGCTCTGCGCCGGTCTCGAGGCGACGATGGAGCGCAACAAGCACAAGAAGGTCGTGGTCTTCCGCCCGCTGTACGCGGTCGGCGGCCAGGAGCTCGGCTATCTGCCCGGCAGCGAGGCCGAGAAGATGTCGCCCTGGGCGCAGGCGGTGTTCGACACGCTCGGCGCGGTGGTGCACGCGAACGTCATGGAGGAGGTCATGGCGCGCGGTCTGCTCGAGGTGCTGCCCCTGACCCACATCCGCGGCCGGAGCCTGCACGACGCGTTCGTGATCGTCGATGAGGCACAGTCGCTGGAACGCAACGTGCTGCTGACCGTGCTGTCCCGGATCGGCCAGGGTTCGCGGGTCGTGCTGACCCACGACGTGGCCCAGCGGGACAACCTGCGGGTCGGCCGGCACGACGGCGTCACGGCGGTGATCGAGGCGCTCAAGGGCCACCCGATCTTCGCCCACGTGACCCTGACCCGTTCCGAACGGTCACCGATTGCTGAAGTGGTCACCGATCTGCTGGAGGAGGTACCTCTCTGAGGTGACGGACGGACGTGAAATTTGACCGGATTTACGCGCTAGTGCCCTGTGGGCAATGTCACATAGGCGCGCCGTCGTTTCACATCCACTTCACGTTGCGCCATGGTGTCTGGCGAGCGCCTAACCGTGGTCATCAACGTCGAAGATCGACTTGTGGCCACCGCCTCGATCGAAACTGACCGAGGTGGCGGCCCGTCGAGGTCGCGGTGCTCGCGGCACGGACACCGGCCTTCGGGCTGGTCGGACGTGCCGCGTCATTGCCCCCGACGAAGGGATACTTCGTGAATCGGCTCTGGAGCCGGGTCGGAGTTCGAGCTACCTCGGTCGGTCTGCTGGCGGCAGGTCTGGCTGGCGGGATCTACCTCGGACAAGGCCGGGAAGTCCAGCAGCGGAGCGCCGAAGCCCAGGTTGCCGTGCAGGTCGATGTCGACGACATGCAGCTGCTAAAACAACGTCAGAGCGAGCACGCGGCGGCCCGCGCGTGGCAGCGCCAGGCCGAGGGTGACGCCGCCGAGAAGGCGGCCGCCGAGGCCAAGGACGCCGCCGGCAAGGCGCACCAGCTCGAGCAGAAGGTCATCGCCCAGAAGAAGGTGGCGACCGAGCAGAAGAAGAAAACGTCCTCGGGCACCAGCTCGTCCAGTGGCGGCCCGGTGCCCTACACCGGCGACGTCCCGAGCTCCTGCAACGACTACACCGGCAGCCGCAAGACCGGCTGCGCGCTGATGCTCGACGCGGGCTTCAAGATCGACCAGTTCCCGTGCCTCGACAAGCTGTGGAAGAAGGAGAGTGGCTGGAACTACAAGGCCAGCAACTCCGGCAGCGGGGCGTTCGGCATCCCGCAGGCCCTTCCGGGCAGCAAGATGGCGAAGTTCGGCGACGACTGGAAGACCAACCCGGCGACTCAGATCAAGTGGGGTCTCGACTACATCGAGGGCCGCTACGACACGCCTTGCGGGGCATGGGGGCACTCCCAGGACACGGGCTGGTACTAGTAGCTAGTAACCGACAAAGACCTACAAAACGGGCCGCGCGGCAAATCGCCCGCGGTCCGTTTTGCTGTGATCCAATGTCTGCATGGTCCGAATTGTCGCGTCAGTGCTGATGGCGGTCGCATTCACGGCCGCGCCGGCCGGCGCCGACACCGGGCACGGTCCCACCCGCGCGGCCCAGCCGATCACCGAGGTCGTGGGCGGGCAGCTGGCGCCGACCGGCCGGTTCCCGTGGATGATCCGGCTCTCGATGGGCTGCGGTGGCGCACTCGTCGCGCCCCGCGTCGTACTCACCGCCGGGCACTGCGTCGACGGAACCGGCCGCAACACCGACATCAAGGCCGTCGCCGGCGTGACCGACCTGAAGTCGGCTCAGGCACTCACCGCCAAGTCGGTGCGGGTCGTCCGGGCGGAAGGGTTCGAGGACGAGACCAAGGGCCGCGACTGGGCGGTCATTCAGCTCGACAAGAAGCTGCCGCTGGAGACCCTCCCGCTCGTCCAGGGCCCGGGCGACGAGGGTGTCTTCACGGTCATGGGCTGGGGCCAGGTCCGCGAGGACTCGATGCGCCAGGAACGGCGGCTGCACTTCGCGACCGTGCCGACCGTGCCCGACGCCACATGCGCCGCCGAATACTCCAAGGCCGGGGTGAAGCTGGTCGCCGCCGAGTCGATCTGCGCCGGCAAGACCGGGGTCGACACCTGCCAGGGCGACTCCGGCGGCCCGATGATCGGCCGCGACAACACCGGCCAGTGGGTGCAGGTCGGCATCGTCAGCTGGGGCCTCGGCTGCGCCCGCGACGGCTATCCGGGGGTTTACACGCAGATCTCCGCATTTCGCGGCGTGATCGAGAAGGCGATTCGCCAACTCGGCTGAATGGCAACGGTGGCGCGGGCCTGGAACCATCGAGGCATGACCTACCGGTTGAGCGACGCGCGTGCCGAGGCGGCGGCCAAGTTCGGCACCGAGGCCTTCTACGCCTCGCTGGGCCGGGCGTTCGTGACCATGTGCGCCGTGATCCCGGTGCTCTTCCTCATCGAGGCGCTCGACGTCAGCATCGGCGCCGGCCGCCTCGACTCGGCCGGCGGCATCATCCCGCACCACGTCGACGGGCTCGACGGCGTGCTGTTCAGCCCGTTCCTGCACGCCGGGTGGGCCCACCTCTACGGCAACGCGGTGCCGCTCATCCTGGTCGGCACGTTCGCGCTGGCCGGCGGCACGACCCGGTTCATCTGGTCGACCTGGGTGATCATGCTGGTGAGCGGCCTCGGCGTCTGGTTCGTCGGCGACCCCAACACGGTCGTGGTCGGCGCCAGCGGCGTCATCTTCGGTTATCTGGGCCTGCTGCTCACCCGCGGCCTGGTCGAGCGCAGCTGGTGGAACATCGGGGTGGCCGCGTTCATCGGCCTGCTCTACTGGTACCAGGTCTACAACATCCTGCCGACCGACCAGCCGATCTCCTGGCAGGGCCACCTGCTCGGCCTGGCCGGCGGCGTCATCGCGGCGATCCTCTTCCGCCGCCGGCGGCCCAAGCCCCAGCCGTCCCTGCTCGACCCGACGACAACCACGCTCACCGACATCTGACCCGCGCCGCTGCTGTCGGCGTCGTCACAGGCACATCGGGATTGTCCGGCCTCGCCCGCCGGTTGCAGGAAGAGCCGGTGTTGCCCAGTGTCCCAGGGCCTCACCCATTGCCCTCGCGGAATACCGTTCGGCTGGAGCCGCGTCGCGCCACCCGCCTTCCGGCGACCTGCACACCGGCCTTAGCTTTCAGCAGCCCGGCGCCTCCAGCGCCGGGCTGCTGCGTATTCCGGGTGGCGCACCGGTCGATTCGGCCCGGCTTTCCCGCGTACGCCGTAAGCCCCGGCCGGCCCGACCGTGACCCGGTCTGGAGTGCCACCAACCCGGTAGACGTTCGTGGTCGACGCGCCGGGCGGGTGATCGACGTCAGATGATCGGCTCGCCGTCGCCCAGCGGGACCGTGGGCAGGTGGCCGTCGAAGTCGACCGCGGAATAGAGCGCCAGCTTCTCCAACCGGTGATAGGAGTCGATGACCCGGATCGTGCCGCTCTTGGAGCGCATGACGATCGACTGGGTGTGCGCGCCGCCCGAGCGGAAGCGGACACCCTTGAGCAGGTCGCCGCTGGTGACGCCGGTCGCGACGAAGAAGCAGTTGTCGCCGGTGACCAGGTCGTCGGTGGTCAGCACCCGTTCCAGGTCGTGGCCGCCGGCCAGCGCCTTCTCGCGCTCCGAGTCGTCGAGGGGCCAGAGCTTGGCCTGGATCATGCCGCCCAGGCACTTGAGCGCGCACGCCGCCGTGATGCCTTCGGGCGTGCCGCCGATGCCCATCAGCACGTCCACGTCGGACTCCGCGCGGGCGGCCGAGATGGCGCCGGCGATGTCGCCGTCCGAGATGAACTTGATGTTGGCGCCGGCCTGCCGCACCTCCTCGATCAGGTGGGCGTGCCGCGGGCGGTCGAGGATGCAGACGGTGACGTCGGAGACGCTCGACTTCTTGGCCCGGGCGATGCGGCGCAGGTTCTCCGTCGTGCCCGCGTTGATGTCGATCACGTCGGCGCAGTCCGGGCCGACCGCGATCTTCTCCATGTAGAAGACGGCGCTCGGATCGAACATGGCGCCCCGTTCGGCGACCGCCAGCACCGCGATCGAGCCGGGCATGCCCTTGCTCATCAGCGTGGTGCCGTCGATCGGGTCGACCGCCACGTCGACCTCGGGGCCGGTGCCGTCGCCCACCTGCTCCCCGTTGAAGAGCATGGGCGCCTCGTCCTTCTCGCCCTCGCCGATCACCACGGTGCCGCGCATCTGGATCGAGTTGATCAGCTTGCGCATGGCGTCGACGGCGGCGCCGTCACCGCCGTTCTTGTCGCCGCGGCCGACCCAGCGGCCGGCCGCCATCGCGGCCGCCTCGGTGACGCGAACCAGATCGAGGGCGATGTTGCGGTCGAGATCCTGCGGGACCCGAGCGGGCATGGTGCCTCCTCGCGACGTTGCGGGGTATGTGCACCGATCCTCACACGTGCGGGCGGGCTAAGTCGCCCCTCAGCGACATGGTTAACAATGGTGTTCGTGGAACCCGCAGCGCCCGCCGCCGAAGAAGCCCCGATCCGCCTGTCGAAGCGGGAAGGCCGCTCGCCGCGCGACATGGTGCTGTCGCTGGCGGTCCTCATCGTGCCGATCGCGCTCCTGCTGATCTTCTATCGGGTCGTGCTCAGCGGTGACGCCCCGGTCACCATCGACCCGATGCCCAAGATCCAGGAGGCGCAGGAGGCCAAGGCGTTCCCGGTCGCCGTTCCGGCCGGGCTCGGCGGCGACTGGTCCGCCTCCAGCGCGACCTTCACCAAGGAGTCCGGCGGCGCGACCCTGCGGATCGGCTACGTCGATCCCAGCAAGGCCCCGGTCCAACTGGTCGAGAGCAGTGTGGTGTCGTCCACGCTGCTGCCGGCCGAGCTGACCACCAAGGCCAGGCCGCTGACCACCTTCCGGGCCGCCAACGGGGTGTGGCGGCTCTACGACGGCCGGCCGGGGGAGCAGGCGCTGGTGCTCGCCGACCCGTCCCGCACGATCATCGTGCTGGGCAAGACGGACGTATCGAACCTGGAGCGCCTCGCCTCCTCCCTCAACTAAGCACCTGGCCAGAAGTGTGGTCCGTAACTGTGCGGGAGCCAGAGTGAGGTCCAGGGTGCTGCGGTGGTCAGGTTTTGGGTGTCGGTTCGGTGTTGGAAGAGCGCGTGTGCTTGTCGGATCCGGGGCCATCGTGGCTGGGGCGGTGTTGGCGATGTCGTGCTTCATCGCTGCCCGGATCCGTTCGACCGGGTTGTCCTGGGGGCTGCAGCGGACGCCTCGGATCAGCTGCAGGCGTGGATGGTGCGGCGCAGATTCTTGCCGGGTGTCATGACCCGGTGGCGCAGGCCGAACGGCATCCACCAGGCCCGGACGCGGGCGATCAGGTCGCGGTGGGTTTCGTCCTCGGCCAGCGTGACGGAGCCGGTTGGTGGTGCGGTGATCTGGTTGCGGATGTTCGCGCAGATGTCGTCGTGGT
>DASWRZ010000457.1:0-2975 GCA_036402935.1 Actinoplanes sp. | reverse complement strand
CGACCGGGCGGTGCCCGCCGACCGGGCCACAGAGACGCCAAAGTTATTGGACATAGAAGGCGTTATACCCACAACAGCCGATACTGAATACGCACGACCGAGAATCTTGATCCGGGCCAAAGACCTCCTTAAGGTCTCGCTACGTCGCGTTGCCCGGTCAGGCCGCCTCGTGATCGAGCAGCCAGCGCTTGACCGGCAGCCCCCAGCGGTAGCCGCCGAGCGACCCGTCCCGCCGCAGCACCCGGTGGCACGGCGTGAAGAACGCGACCGGATTTTGCGCGCAGGCGGCCGCCGCGGCCCGCACCGCCGCCGGACGCCCGGCCAGCTCGGCGAACTCCGAATAGGTCACCGGCGTGCCCGGCTTGATATCGCGCATCACCTTCCAGGCGTGAGCCATGAACACCCCGCCCGTCTCCTGCTCGACCGGCACCGCGTCGATCGCCGACAGCTCGCCGTCGAAGTAGGCCCGGATCGCCTCGCCGATCGTGCCGATGTCGTCGGCCGGCTCCACCTGCTCGCGCAGGCCGGGGTGGATCAGCGGTAGCAGGGTGTCGGCCAACTCGGTGAAGCCGGCCGCCCGCACCGCGCCGGCCCTGCTCATCACCACGGTCAGCGGGCCGGCGGGGGTGCTCAAAGTGTGCTGCTTCAACATTTCGTCCTCCTGGGGGTTCGGGCTCCTCAGCGTGGCTCGTGCCGCCGGGCCACTTCGTGCCAAGTGCCGTGCCTGTGGAAAAGCAGGGGCCGGTGGAAAAACTGGGCCGAAAAGTTGGGCCGGTGGAAAAACTGGCCGGTGGAAAAACCGGGCCTGTAAAAAGGGAAAGCGAGGCCTGCGGACAACTAGCTCGCTCTCCACAGGCGGATCACCGCGTACGACCGCCAGGGCCGCCACCGCTCGGCATGCTTCGCCAGCGCGGCCGGGCTGTCAGGCAGGCCGAGCGCCCGCGCGCCCCGCCGCACGGCGATGTCGTTCGGGAGGAAGACGTCCGGGTCGCCGATCGCGCGCATCGCGACGTAGCCGGCCGTCCACGCGCCGACGCCCGGCAGCTCCATGAGCCGGGCCGTCGACTCGTCGCGGTCCGCGCCCGGTTCCAGGTCGAGCTTGCCGTCGGCGACCGCTGCGGCCAGCGCGCGGACCGTGTTCCGGCGAGCCGCCGGCATGCCGAACGCCGAGTCCGGCAGGTCGGCGACCACGGCCGCGGCCGGGAAGCCGACCAGGTCACGATGCTTGTCCGACTCGGTTTCCGGCTCCTGGAACGAGCCGGCCGCGCGCAGCATGCGGGTCAACGTCGTACGGGCGCCGGCCACGCTGACCTGCTGTCCGACGATCGCCCGCACGGCCGTCTCGAAACCGTCCACGGAACGCGGGACGCGTACGCCCGGCTCGGCCGTGACCGCCGCGCTCAGCGCGGGATCGGCGCCCAGCGTGGCATCGACCGCGATCGGGTCGGCGTCCAGATCGAACAGCCGCCGGCAGCGGGCGACGGCCGGCGCCAGGTCACGCACCTCGCTCAGCCGCAGGGTCGCCGAGACCCACCGGTCGGCCGGGCTCAGCGCGACCGTCGCGCTTCCGTGGGGCAAGGTCAAACCCCTTCGGTACGCGTTCCCGACCCGTTCCTCCACTCCGGGCAGTGCCCGCGCCTGAAGGAAATCCAGGAGCGACCCGGCGTGCAGCGGAGCCCGGTAGGCCAGCCGGAGGTTGATCGACCCGGGTTCGGCGTGCGCAATCGGGCGGCGTTCGCGCAACTGGCCGGGCGCTTGCGCGTACACCTCTTGGATCGTGTCGTTGAACTGGCGCACGCTGCCGAAACCCGCCGCAAAGGCGATCTCGGCGAGGCCGAGGTCGGTGGTCTCGATCAGCACCCGCGCGGTCTGGGCGCGCTGCGCCCGGGCCAGCGCCAGCGGCCCGGCGCCGAGTTCCGCGGTGAGCATGCGGTTGAGGTGCCGCTCGGTGTAACCGAGGCGGCTGGCCAGGCCGGGTACGCCGTCCCGGTCGACCACGCCGTCGCCGATCAGCCGCATCGCCCGGCCGACCAGGTCGGCGCGCACGTCCCACTCCGGGGAGCCGGGTGCCGCGTCGGGGCGGCAGCGCTTGCAGGCGCGGAAGCCGGCCCGCTGGGAGGCGGCCGCGCTCGGGTAGAACGCGACATTCTCCCGCTTCGGCGTCATCGCCGGGCAGGACGGGCGGCAGTAGATGCCGGTGCTGCGTACGGCCGTGTAGAACCAGCCGTCGAAGCGCTGGTCCCGGCTGTCCACGGCTCGGTAGCACCGTTCGAAGTCCAGTTCCATGTTGTTATTTTCGCGCGCCCACTACCGGGAGCGCTGGCGGTTTTCGGACATCACCGTGCGCGGGCCGCTTATTGCGGCACCCTGCGTAGACTGGATTTCCGTGAGCCTCACCATCGGAATCGTCGGCCTGCCCAACGTCGGCAAGAGCACCCTGTTCAATGCCCTGACCAAGAACGACGTGCTGGCGGCGAACTACCCGTTCGCCACGATCGAGCCGAACGTCGGGGTCGTCGGGCTGCCCGATGAGCGGCTGGGCAAGCTGGCCGAGCTGTTCAGCAGCGAAAAGGTCATCCCGGCGCCGGTGAGCTTCGTCGACATCGCCGGCCTGGTGCGCGGCGCGTCCAAGGGCCAGGGCCGCGGCAACGCGTTCCTCGCCAACATCCGCGACGCCTCGGCGATCTGCCAGGTCGTGCGCGCGTTCTCGGACCCCAACGTGCTCCACGTCGACGGCAAGATCTCCCCCGCCGACGACATCGAGACGATCAACACCGAGCTGATCCTGGCCGACCTGCAGACGGTCGAGAAGGCGCTGCCCCGCCTGCAGAAGGAGGCCAAGCTCAAGAAGGACCGGGCGCCCGTCGTGGCCGCCGCGGAAGGCGCGTTCAAGGTGCTCAACGACGGCGTGACACTGTACGCCGGTGCGGCCGCCGCCGGCGTCCAGGTGGACCGGCTGGGCGAACTGCACCTCC
>DASWRZ010000456.1:0-12235 GCA_036402935.1 Actinoplanes sp. | reverse complement strand
CGCGACACCGCGCCTGCCAGGATCGCCCGGTGAGCACGGAACCAGACGAAGACGAGGGCACCGCCGTCCGCATAACGTGGGCCGACCTGCCGCCCGACATCCGCGCGCGGGCCGAGCAGATCATCGGCGGCCGCGTGATCGAGGCGCTCTCACAGACCACGGGCTTCTCCCCCGGCACCGCCGACCGCGTCCGCACCGGCGACGGCCGGCGCGCCTTCGTCAAGGCCGTCACTCCGGCGATCAACGAACGCTCGGCCGACCTTGCCCGGCAGGAACTACGCATCACCGCTGCCCTCCCCGCACGCGCACCGACCCCGCGCATGCTCGGCGGGTTCGACACCGGCGACTGGGTCGTCCTCGTCCTCGAGGACGTCGCCGGCCGTCACCCACGGCTGCCCTGGTCCGACGCCGACATCGACACCGTCCTGACCGGCCTCGACGAGCTCGCCGCCGCTCTCACCCCGGCACCGCTGACCGACGTCCCGCGCGCCCGCGATCAGCTGAAGCACGACTTCGCGGGCTGGGAGCGGATCGCCGCCGACCCACCGGCCGATCTCGATCTCTGGGCTCGGGCCGGTCTGCCGGCCCTGCGCGCCTCGGCCGCCCGCGGCCTCGCCGCGACGGCCTCCGGCGACACTCTCGCGCACTGCGACATCCGGGCCGACAACATTCTCGTACGCGACGACGGCCGGCCGGCCTTCATCGACTGGCCGTGGGGCTGCATCGGGCCGGCCTGGCTCGACCGGGTCCTGCTCGCGGTCAACGTGCTGGTCAACGGCGGCACCCCCGACCGTGTCCTGAGCGGCCTCGACTCCCGGGTGGTGACCGACGTCGTGACCGGTCTGACCGGCTATTTCCTGCACACCAGCCGCACTCCGCCGCCGCCCGGCATCCCCGCGGTCCGCGCCTTCCAGCGGGCTCAGGCCGACGCCCTGCTGCCGTGGCTGCGAGAACGCCTGTTCACCGAGAACCAAATCCGGTAACGGCCATCGCACTGGGTGGGAGCCTCGGCACACCACCCCGGCCCGGACAATCCGGGGCACTAACCTGATAGGTCGGGCTTCGGCGTGGCGGCCCGGACGCCCAACTTCACACGGAACGGAACATGATGATCGACCAGGCCCAGGTACGAGTCCTTCTGTTGGAGAACATCCATCCCGACGCGGTGTCGCGGCTCGAGGCCGCGGGCTACCAGGTGGAGTCCGTCCGCAGCGCCCTTGACGAGTCCGAGCTGATCGAACGCATCCCGGGCGTTCACCTGCTCGGCATCCGCTCCAAGACCAAGGTGACCGCGAAGGTCCTCGACGCGGCCGACAGCCTCGTCGCGATCGGCGCGTTCTGCATCGGCACCGACCAGATCGACCTGCCCGCGGCATCGTCGCGCGGCACCGCGGTGTTCAACGCCCCGTTCTCGAACACGCGCTCGGTGGTCGAGCTCGCGATCGCCGAGATCATCTCGATGACGCGTCGGCTCACCGAGAAAAACTCGCTGATGCACCAGGGCGTCTGGGACAAGTCGGCCGACGGCGCACACGAGATCCGTGGCCGCAGGCTCGGCATCGTCGGCTACGGCAACATCGGCACCCAGCTGTCGGTGCTGGCGGAAAACCTCGGCATGCACGTGTCCTTCTACGACACCGCCGACAAGCTGGCGCTGAGCAACGCGCACCGCTGCGCCAGCCTCGAAGAGCTGCTGGAGACCAGCGACATCGTCACGCTGCACGTCGACGGCCGGCCCGGCAACGCCGGTTTCTTCGGCGCCGAGCAGTTCAAGCGGATGCGCCGCGGCACGATCTTCCTCAACCTGTCCCGCGGCATCGTGGTCGACCACGTGGCGCTGCGCGACGCGCTGACCAGCGGCCAGCTGGCGGGCGCGGCGGTCGACGTGTTCCCGAGCGAACCCAAGGGCCGGGGCGACGAGTTCGTCTCCGAGCTGCGTGGCCTGCCCAACGTCATCCTCACCCCGCACATCGGCGGCTCGACCGAGGAGGCGCAGTCCGACATCGGCGACTTCGTCGCCAACAAGCTGACCCACTTCGTCGAGGACGGCAACACGACGCTCAGCGTCAACCTGCCCGGCGTGGCGCTGCCCGAGCAGCCGGGCATGAGCCGCATCGTCCACGTGCACGTCAACATGCCGGGCGTGCTGGCCCAGGTCAACAGCATCCTGGCCGAGCACAAGGTCAACGTCGAGGGCCAGCTGCTGAGCACGCGCGGCGAGTACGGCTACCTGATCACCGACATCAGCGGCGGGTTCAGCGACGAGGTGCTGGACCGGCTCCGGGCGATGGAGCAGACGGTCCGCCTGCGCGTCCTTTCGTGACAAAACCGGGCCGGGCACCCCAAGGTGCCCGGCCCGGCTAGGTTGCGTTCTCCACGTTCAGCGAGCCGATGGCTGAGGCCATGGTCACGTCGTACCGGTCCGAGTGCGCTTTCCAGTCCTTGGGCGTCAGCGTGGACCCGGGCGCGATGTCGTGCAGTTTCCGGTTGCCGGCGACCACGTCGGTCGCGCCACCGCCGACCTTGACCCGCACCGGATTGTCGGCGGGCGACCGCAGGGCCAGTTGATCCACGGCACCGGTGATCTTCACCGGCACCGTCCCGGACGGTGCCGGCAGCTGAAGGTCGGCCTTGTGCATGCCCGCGACCATCTCGACGCTGCTCACCTTGCCGCCGCTGAGGTTGATCTGCTGCTCATCGGCGTACCCGGAGAAGCGCAACTGCCACCGCACCGCCGTCGACAACACGACCTGGATCTGGCCACCGGTCCCGGTGCCGTCGCGATCCACCTGCAGTTGCACGTCGTCGCCCTTGATCGCCGGGCTCGGCTTGATGCCGGCGTCGGCCGGCGTGCTGATCCGATAGAGGTCACCGCCCAGGTCCCGCATGCTGACCTGCACGGTGCTGACGCCGGCCAGCAGCTCGAAGCTCGCGGCCTTCCGGTTGCCGAGGGGCGCGCTGACCGTGCGCTGGGCGCTGTCGTCCGCGGTCTTTTCCGCGCCGCTGTTGGGCACGCTGCCGGTGCTCCGGTCACCGCCCGAGAAATAGACGACACCGGCCACCGTGCCCGCGAGCAGCACGACGACACCCATCAGGACCAGCCCCGCGGTCACCAGCCTCGGCTGCCGCACCGCCGGGACTTTCCCGCCCTTTCCCGTACGCGCGGAGCCCGCGCTGTGCTGCCCGCCGTCAACCGTCCGATGGCCGCCGGTCCGTCCACTGTCACCGCGCCCGACCGAATTGTCCGCCCGGCCCCACTGACCGGAATCCGGCCGCCGCCCGAGCTCTCCGGCCGACGTCAGGTCATCCCCGGACTCCCACGAATACCGCCCAGACCCCGACGATCCCGCCCCACTGGTCGGCAACGCCTCCGACCCGTCCCAACCGGTCGAAGTAGACCCCACCGCCCCCGGCACAGCCGAGCCCGAATGCGCCGACCCCGTGCCGGCCCAGCCCGAGCCGCCAGAGTCCGACGAAGTGGAAGCCGGACCCGTCGACGCCGACCCCGTGCCGGCCCAACCTGAGCCGTCCGAGTTCCACGAAGTGGAAGCCGGACCCGCCGACGCCGAGCCCGCACGATCCCACTCCGAGCCTGTCGGAGTGGAAACCGACGACCCCGACCCGGTCCAGCCCGAACCGGTCGAGGTCGACGGCGCCGAGGTGGAGCTGCCGGCGGGTAGCGCCCACATCCCGTTCACCTGCTCGGCGTTCCGGGCATTCCGGGCGGCGGGCTGCCTGCGTACGGGAGGGTCTTCGGCCGAGACGGCCGCAACCGCCGCGCCCGGCGCTCGCCCGGCCTGGCTCGCGTCCCCGCCGACCGCCCTGCCACCGACGGGCAGATTCGACGGGGAGCGCCTCGGCGAGATCGGCCCGGCGGTGACGCCGTAGGAAGTCCGTCCGCCCGCCGGCGTCGCCGGACCGAACTGCGGCTCGGCCGGTGGGCTCTCGGCAGGAGTGCCGGGCCGTCCGGGACCATCGCGGGTCGCCGGGGCACCGGGCGGGGCGGCGCCGTCGTGGGTTGCCGGGACACTGGGCCGGGCCGGGGCCACGGGCCGTGCGGCACCGTCGTGAGTCGCCGGGGCGCCGGGCGCGGTCGAGGCCGCGGACCGGGCGGCACCGTCCTGGGCGGCCGCCGCGCGCGGGCCGAACCATGTCGACGCGGTCGTGCCCGGCGTCGGGCTGGCCTCGGGGACCGGCAACTGCACCGGCGGCCGGCGGTAGGGCGGTTTGGCACCTCGCCCGGACGGTGCCTCGGACGCGGACACATCGGACAATGCGCCGTCGGCAGTTGTGCGGTCCACGGCAGGCCTCCCCTGATCACGCCCCCTGAGCGGCGCCCGTGATCAGGTACGGATTCCGTGGCGTTGCGGATGAGTGCAACCGATAACTACTTGCAGTTACGGTCGATTGGGACGGATCAGCCCACGACGGCTCGCAATGGCGACCGCTTCCAACTGACTGTGTGCGCCGAGCTTGGCGAGGACCGCTTTCACGTATCCCCGGCACGTGTGGAGGCTGATACCGAGCCGTCGGGCGATGGCTCGGGCGTCGAGCCCGGCCGCCATGAGCTGGAGTACCTCGTCCTCACGCACCGTGAGACCACCGCCGCGCGGACCCACCACCGGCGTCGTACTGCGCAGCAGCCGGGCCAGGATGTCGGTGGACACCGTCATGCCGCCGCCGTGCGCCGTACGCAACGCGTTCAGCACGTCGCCGAGCGCGCCGTTCTTGGAGAGGAACCCGGCCGCGCCGGCCGCGGTCGCGCGTCCGACCAGGGCGGATTCGTCGCTCGCGGTGAGGATCACCACCCGGGTGTCCGGTTGGCGAACACGGAGCAGCTCCGCGATGGCGATGCCGTCCGCATCGGACAGTTCGGGATCCAGCAGGATGACGTTGGGTTTCAGCTCCGCGGCAAGCCGCAGCGCCTCCGCACCCGTGAGCGCATGGCCCACGTACCTCAGGTCGGGCTGGCCCGCCAGCGCGTGTCCGAGCAGCTCGGCGAACGTCTGGTGGCCGTCGACGACGAGGACGCTGATCGCTTCGCCGTTACTCATGCGCCACCTTTCCTATGACCGACCCGGGAAGTCTACGGAGTACGAGCATTGATCCCCGACCTACCAACAGCCTGGTGGTCCGACGGGCCGTCTCCGTTCCGTCGGTACGCCCGATGACGGGTTGAAGCCAAGCGGCCGTCATTGCCAATCTTTCGGGTGAGGGCCCCCCTCGCATTGGGGCTTGCCGCTCAACTCTCTCAGACGCAGAGTTCCGATTCATGTTCGACATCCAGCTCTTCGGTCGGCTCGAGGTCCGGACCCGCGGCGAGTGCCTGGCCGGCGACGACTTCGGCGGCGATCGACCGCGTCAGTTGTTCGCCCTGCTCGCATTGCGCGGCGAGGCGTCCATCTCGGAGTTGGCCGAACTGTTTCGTACCACCAAGAAGGCCATTGAAACTGATTTGGCCGTGTTGCGGCAGCACCTCGAGCCCGGCATCACCGGCCGCGAGTCCGTTGTCGTCACTCACCGCAATCATGTGGCTCTCGATCAGGACCGGGTCCGGGTGGACGCCGCCCGTTTCGACGAGCTGATCGCGGCCGCCGCCGGTCGTCCGGCCAATCGCGCGATCAAGCCGCTCACCGCCGCCGCGTTCCTGGCCACCCACCCGCTCCTCGAGGACGTCGACGAGCCGTGGGCCGCCGAGGCCCGCGCCGAATACCGGGCGAAGCTCGTGCTGGCAAGCGACGCGACCGACCTGAAGGCGATGTAACCGGCCCGGGAAGCGACGCGACCGACCCGAAGTCGATGTAACCGGCCCGGGAAGCGACGCGACCGACCCGAAGGCGATGTAACCGGCCCGGGAAGCGATCCGCACGAGCCAAAAGCGACATGAGCGGCCTGAGAACGATGTGACGCACCTTAAATAGGGCGCGATCACGAAAAGGCGGGCGCAGAATCGCCCGGTGCCCGAGCCGACCCTGACCCTGCTGCCGGTACCGTTGGCCCCCGAGATCTCGCTGCACCTGCTCGCCGAGCCGGTCGGCCTGTTCGATCTGACCGGTGGCGAGTTCCGCAGCGACGAGCCCCCGCCGTTCTGGGCGTTCGTCTGGGCGGGCGGCCAGGCCCTCGCCCGATACGTGCTCGATCATCCCGAGGTGGTGGCCGGAAAGCGGGTCCATGACCTGGCGACCGGTTCCGGGGTCGTGGCGATCGCCGCCGCCAAGGCCGGTGCCACCGAGGTCAGCGTCAGCGACGTCGATCCGGCCGCGGTCGCCGCCGCGATGCGCAACGCCGCCGCGAACGGTGTCGAGATCGTCCCCGGCCAGCCGGCCGGCGACGTGGTCCTGGCCGGCGACGTCTTCTACAGCCCCGCCGTGGCACCCCAGATGACGGCCCGGCTGCGTAATGCCCGCCGGGATTCTGCCGATGTGCTGGTTGGGGACCCGGGCCGGGGGTACTTCCCGGAACGACTCTTCCACCAGCTCACGGCCTACGTCGTGCCGGTCCCCGCGGCGTTGGAGGAGACCGGTTCGCTGGCGACCGGGGTGTGGCGGATGCGATGAGCGTCACGGGCCCGGTGATCCTTCCCGAATTGGTTTCATCAACCAAATACTTGTACGCTACATGCATCAATCCCTGAATGAAAGCCACCTAAGTGCGCAAATCGGACGCTAAGCACGGCACCGAGCGCCTGGCCGACGAAGTCATTCGATTCATCCGGCTGGGCCAGCGTGCCAAGAGCATGCTCAACACCGGAGACCTTGGTGCGGAGTTCTCCGCCCTGATGTTGCTGTTCCCGCTGCACGTGATCGGGCCGATGAGGGTCACCGACCTGGCCGAGCTCAAACAGGCCGACCCCTCCACGATCAGCCGGCAGGTCGCCCAGCTGGTCAAGGCCGGCCTGGCCCGCCGGGAAGCCGACCCCGTCGACGGACGGGCGTCCCGGCTGGCCGTGACCGAAACCGGCCTCGCCGCCTGCGAGAAGTTGCAGCACCTACGCCTCGGCATGCTCAGTGAGGCCCTCAGTCACTGGCCGGACGAGCGGATCGCCGCCTTCGCCGACCTCTTCGAACAATTCAACAGCTCGGTCGAGGCGCTGCTGCGCCATGAACCGGCCGCAACACCACCAGCACGGGAGATCGCGTGAGCAACCCCAAGACCACCGCGCCGGCCGCGGCCGGACCGCCGGCCGCCGCCCAACCCTCGGTGGAGTTCACCCACCGCCAGATCCTCACCATCCTCGCCGGCCTGATGATGGGTATGTTCCTCGCCGCCCTCGACCAGACGATCATGGCGACGGCGACCCGGACGATCGCCGACGACCTGCACGGCTTCGACCTGCAGGCGTGGGCGACGACGGCCTTCCTCATCACGTCGACGATCTCCACGCCGCTCTACGGCAAGCTGTCCGACATCTATGGCCGTCGCGGCTTCTTCCTCTTCGCGATCACCATCTTCGTGGTGGGCTCCATGCTCTGCGGTCTCTCGCAGAACATGTACGAGCTGGCCGCCTTCCGCGCGATCCAGGGCATCGGCGCCGGCGGCCTGATGTCGATGGCGCTGGCCATCATCGGCGACATCGTCCCGCCTCGCGAGCGGGCCAAGTACCAGGGCCTCTTCCTCGCCGTGTTCGGCACCGCGAGCGTCATCGGCCCGCTGCTCGGCGGCTTCTTCGCCGGCCAGGACTCGATCATCGGCATCACCGGCTGGCGCTGGATCTTCTACCTGAACGTGCCGATCGGCATCGCCGCGCTGGCGGTCGTGGCCAAGGTGCTGCACCTGCCGCACACCCGCAACGACCACCGCATCGACTGGCCGGGCGCGGTCGCGCTGATCGTCGGCCTGGTGCCGCTGCTGACCGTCGCCGAGCAGGGCCGCGCGTGGGGCTGGGACTCGCCTCGCGCGTTCGCCTGCTACATCATCGGCGCGCTCGGCATCGCGGCGTTCATCTTCGCCGAACGGGCCTACGGCGACGAGGCACTGCTGCCGCTGCGCCTCTTCAGGAACCGGACGGTCGCGGTCGGCTCGATCTCCAGCACGATCATCGGTATGGCCATGTTCGGCGGCCTGCTGACCGTCCCGCTGTACCTGCAGATCGTCAAGGGCTCCACGGCCACCCAGGCCGGCCTGCAGATGATTCCGTTCGTCATCGGCATCATGGCCGGCTCGATCACCGCCGGTCAGTTGATCGCCCGGACCGGCCGCTACCGGATCTTCCCGATCATCGGCAGCATTCTCATGGTCACGGCGCTCGTGCTCTTCGCCACGATCAGCGCGGACACCCCGCTCTGGAAGACCATGCTGATCATGGTCCTGATGGGCCTCGGCCTGGGCGGCAACATGCAGCCGATGATCACGGCGGTCCAGAACGCGGTCTCGCCGCGCGAGATCGGCGTGGCCACCAGCTCGGTGACCTTCTTCCGCTCGATGGGCGGCACGCTCGGCACGGCGATCTTCCTGTCCGTGCTGTTCAACGTCGTCGGCGGCAAGATCGCGTCGGCCTACCGGACGGCGGGTGCGACCGACGCGTTCAAGCAGTCGGTCGCCCAGAACCCGGGCCAGCTCCAGACTCTCCAGCAGGCCCAGAGCGGCAGCGCCCTGAACGACACGTCGTTCCTGGGCAAGCTCTCCGCGGTGGTGGCCCACCCGTTCAAAGTCGGCTTCTCCGACGGCATCCAGGTGGTCTTCATCCTGGCCGCCGCGGTCATGCTCGTCGGCCTGATCGTGGTGTTCTTCCTGCCCGAGATCCCGCTCTCGCGCCGCTCGGCCCAGCAGCAGCGGGCCGACGACGTGCTCGCCGCGGAAAACAGCATGGGCGTGCCGGGCGAGGTCGGCGCCGGCCCGCTCACGACCGAGGACCTCGACCAGGACGACCCGGTCCCGGCCGGTAAGGACAACAGCTAGAGATCAAGAGCAACAACCGTGAGGGGTACGCGCGTCCGCCGGGCGCCCGTGCCCCTCACGGCTTCCCGGACTGCGCGAAACGCGGTGCCTCTCACGGCTTCCCGGACTGCGCGAAGCACGGGCCCCTCACGGCTTTCCGGCGTTCCGGGCCACCGCGGCGATCAGGCGGTCGGCGACCGTACGCCGATCGAGTCCGAGCCGCTGAGCGGTGTCCTGCAGGAACGCGTACGCCTCCTGGACCCCGCAATTGCGCTGGGCGATGATCACGCCGACCGCCCGATCGACGGCAGTGCCCTCGACCAGCGCGTCCCGGCGGCGTATCTCGCCGAGCAGAACCTCGGCCTGGGTGGCCATCGCCATCGCGGTCAGCAGCATCGACGGCGAGAACCCGTCCGGTGCCCCGGCGTAGAGGCTCAGCGCGCCGACCGAGACCCGCTGCACGTCGATCGGGACCGCCACCACCGAGCGCACGCCGCTCTCGTGGGCCGGTGCGGCCAGCTCCGGCCAGCGCTCGTCCTCGGTCAGGTCGGGCGACGTGACGAGGGTCCGCGTGCGGGCAGCGTCGAGCCCGGGGCCGCTGCCCACGGCGTACTGGATCTCGTCGAGCTGTCGCCCCGCCGGGCCGTGCCCGGTGATCGTGGCCGGGCCGCCCTCGCCGATCAGCGTGACCGAGCATCGCACCGCGCCCGGCACCGCGCCCGGGCCGAAGGCCGCGAGGCGTTCGACCGCCTGAGTGAAACTGTCAGCGCCGAGCAGCCGCGCCGTGAGCTCGTGCAGCAGTCCCGCGATCTCGACCGCGTGCGGGCCGCTCAGCCGGTCGGAACGCGCCTGGGCATGACCGGGCGCGGGCGCGCGGCGGACCAATCGCCGGGCGAGACCGCGGTTAGGTGCGGAAATGCGCCGATTCTGGGCAGGCACGACTGGATCCTTCCATGCCGGTCGACCAGCACGGAAGTCGCGTGCCCCTATCGGGCGGCCTGGTCGGAGCGGCGCGCCTCGTCCGGCTGCGGGTGTTCCTCGCGCCGGTCCGAGTCGGCGAGGATGGCCTCCGCCTGCGCGCGGGGGTCGTCGCTGCCGGCCGCACGCTCCTCGGGCAGCAGTTCGGCGGCGCGCTGGTCGGTCCGGTCGTCGGTCATGGTGATCCACTACCCCGCGCGGAGCGGGGCCGAAACCAAGCAGGGCCCCCGGATTGCTCCGGAGGCCCTGCTACAAAGGTGTCGGTGTGCATGTCGCCTCGCGGCGAAAGGCTCAACACGGCTCCAGCCGAACGGTGTTCCGTGAAGGCAAAATGGTGAGGCCCGGGGACACTGAACACACCGACATCTGCTCTCAACGGTCGGCTCGCACCCATGATTCCGTTAGCCGTTGTGACGCCGGTCACTCAACTTTCTTCTTCGCTCCGTCGTAGGCCAGCTGCAGGAAGTCGGAGACGGCGGTCGCGGTGAGTGCGGCCGCGGCGAGCCGGGTGACGCGCGGCGCCAGCACCAGCCCGCCGGTCAGCCCGGTGGCGACCCAGACGGCCAGGCAGAACGGGCAGGTCATCAGCTCGCCGATGCCGTGTCGCACGCTGCTGCCCTCGTCACGCACCTCCTCGTTGAGCTCGGAGGCGCCGGCCGGACCCGAATAGCGGGCGACCGGCGCCCGCAGCGGGCTGGTCACCGCATCCTTGGCGAGCAGACGGCTCAGCTTGTGGGTGGCGATCGACACGAGGACGACGTCGGCCGAGGACAGTCGCTCCGGGGCCGGCCGCCCGAGCAGCCGGGCGGCGGCGGCCAGGCTCACGCCGAGCGCGCCGAAGGCACCCATCGCGACCAGATAGCCGTCCAGCGGACGGTGCTCGTGCGGCGCGTACGCCCGGCCGACGTGCGCGACCCGCTCACCGATCCGTTCACCGACTCGCTCGCCGATCCGTTCACGAAGTGCGCGGATCACTTCAGAAGTCCTGGGTCAGGCGGCTCGCGTCGACCTCGCGGCCGGGGTGGCGGGCCATGTACTCGGTCTCCAGTTCGGCCGTGCGCTTGAAGTGGTTGGCCAGCGCGGCGTCGGGCCCGTGCCGCAGCGTGCTCAGCCTCGTGCGATAGAGGCTGGACAACTCACGGAAGAGGTCGCCGTCGGCGAGCTCGGCCGGATCGATGCCGGTCTCGAAGACATCGGCCTGCGTTGGGTCGGTCATGGTTCTGCGGGTGCCCGCTCAGACGACCACCAAACCCCCGCTTGTACGCTCGGAGTCATGAAAGGGCTGTGGACCCCCGCGTGGCTCGCGCGGCACCTCCTGGCCCTCGTCCTGACCGCCGGATTCCTCGCGCTGGGCTGGTGGCAGTTCTCGCGCGCGGCCGGCGGCAACACCTTGAGCTGGGGCTACACGTTCGAGTGGCCGGTGTTCGCCGGTTTCGTGGTCTTCCTCTGGTTCCGCGAGGTGCAGGTCGCCCGCCGGGGCTCCGCGGAGACACCGGTCAAACCGGAAGCACCGGCCGAGAAGCTCCCAGGTGCGCCTGTTACGGTCGGCCGGCCGGTGCGGGTCCCGGTCCGGGCCGCCGCCACTGAGGACGACCCGGAGCTGGACGCCTACAACGACTACCTGGCCTGGCTGGCGGCGCATCCCGGCGCCCGGCCGGGCGACTATCCCGGCCCGCGGCAGGCCGAGCGAGCCCTCGGAGAGCCAGCACAGTAAGGACGCTTGAAGTGCACGGAGCCCTTGTTCGTTACCGGATCATCGCCTGGATCGTCGGCACCGGCCTGCTCGTGCTGGTGCTCGTCGGCATGCCCCTGAAGTACGCCGGCGGCAACGAGACGGTCGTCGCGATCGTCGGCCCGGTGCACGGCTTCCTCTTCATGATCTATCTGGTGCTCACCTTCGACCTCGCGCGCCGGCTTCGGTGGCCGTTCCTGCGGATGATTCTGGTGATGGCGGCCGGCACCATTCCCTTCCTCTCGTTCTGGACCGAGCGGAAGGTGACGCGTGATTGGGCGCGTACCGAAAATGACGATGCCGCTCTGGCGAAAAGTCCGGTTTGAACCTACAGTTCTACGGGTTGCTCATGCCGAATGACAATGTGTTATCGGGATCATCGACACATCCCGGTCTATTGGCATAATTCACTCGGATAGCACTTGATTTTGAATTTCCCATCGATAGGTTGGTGCGGTTGGTTCGGTCCGCAGCCACAACCCTCCGGTGGCGCCGGCCAACGCTGCCGAATCATCACGGCGTGTTTGACGCTCTCCCCCGGGCGTTGTTGTGAACGCGTCGTGTGAACCGGGGAACCGTGTTCGTTGGGGTGAATCCGCGTCAGCGGTAGGGCCTTCTTCCCGCCCGAATCCGTCAGCTAACCCGGTA
>DASWRZ010000455.1:0-1615 GCA_036402935.1 Actinoplanes sp. | reverse complement strand
TATCGGCCGCCGTCAAAACGCTGAGGCGGTGTCCAGGCCGGCCAGATAGCGCAGCAGGGTGCGGGTGCCCCAGCCGGTCGCTCCCCGGGTCAGCTCGAGCTCGGTGCTGTCGGTCCAGGCCGGGCCGGCCATGTCGATGTGGGCCCAGCGGTCGGCCAGGTCGCCGAGGAACTCGTGCAGGAACAGCGCGGCCGGTCCGCCGCCCTTGGGCGGCGAGCTGTGCCGGTCGGCGATGTCGCTGTGCAGGTATTCGCGGTAGTCGTCGACCAGCGGCATCCGCCACATGCGCTCGCCGGCTGCCGCTCCGTGCGCGGTCAGCGTCGCGGCCAGGTCGTCGCTGCCGCTGTAGAGCGCGGCCGTGGTCTCGCCCAGCGCGATCACCTGGGCGCCGGTCAGCGTGGCGATGTCGACGATCACGTCGGGCTCGAGCTCGGCCACCGCGTACCCGAGCGCGTCGGCCAGCACCAGGCGGCCCTCGGCGTCGGAGTTGGTCGACTCGCTGGTCGACCCGTCGTAGTGGGTGATCACGTCGCCGGGGCGGAAGGCGTCGGCGCCGATCGCGTTCTCGGCCATCGGGGCGAGCGCGGTGATGCGTACGTGCTCGAGGCCCAGGTCGGCCGCGGCCAGGGTGGCGGCCACGACCGCGGCCGCGCCGGCCATGTCGTCCTTCATGGTCTTCATGCCCGGGCGGGTCTTGATCGAGATGCCGCCGGTGTCGAACGTGATGCCCTTGCCGACCAGCACCACGTGGGTGCGCGCGGCGGCCGGGCTCCAGACCACCTCGATCAGGCAGGGCTTGGATTTGGAGCCGCCGCCGACGGCCCGGATGCCGCCGAAGCGGGCCAGGTCGTCGCCGGAGCGGATGGCGACCTCGACGCCGGATCGCCCGGCCGCCGAGCCGACGACCTCCTCGGCGAACCAGTCCGGGTTCTTGATCGAGGAGGGGGTGTTGGTGAGGTCGCGGGCGAGCCAGGTGGCCCGGCTGCCGGCTTGCGCCTGGGTGAGGCTCACCGCGTACGTCTCGGGAACCGTGACGATCTGCACCTCGCCGGACCGGCGTTCTTCGCGGGCATCGCGATAGCGATAGCCGCCGAGCCAGAGGCCCTCGGCCAGGCCGCGCACCGAGGCGGCCGTGGTCTCGTCGCCGTCCTTCGTCGTCGAGGCGAGGGCGACCTGGAACGGCTGCTCGTCGGGCACCGCACGCACCGCGGCGGCACCGGCCGCCCGCCAGCCCGCCTCGTCGCCGTCACCCACCCCGGCCAGCAGAATCCGGGCCGGACGCCGCAGGGGCCGCGGGAGAGCGTTGATCGTGCCCGCCCGGGCCGGGTCGGTCAGCGAGGCCACGAACGCGGCCAGATCTTCGAAAGCGGGGTCTTCGGCTGCGGCCCCGATCACGCCGCCGGGGCCGATCGGCACCACCCGGGTCTGATCGTCGTCGAGGCGGTCGGTGAGGCGGATCTCGAACACGAGAGCATGACCTTTCTCGAAGACGTGGAAAGCCCGCCGGTACGGGCGGTACCGTACCGGCGGGCTCGCGTGAAACGTCAGCCGGCGATCGACTTCAACGCGTCGCCCAGCGCGTTGGCCTCGTCCGGAGTCATCTCAACGACGAGAC
>DASWRZ010000454.1:0-36048 GCA_036402935.1 Actinoplanes sp. | reverse complement strand
GACGACGCCCCAGCCGCGCTCCGGAGCTACCACTCGCCGCCGTGCGGTGGCCGCGGATATTCGTCGGTGAAGCCGCGCCGATCGACGTCCCAGGTGAGCACGTCGTCGGCCGTGAAGGTGCCGGCCTCCAGGCGGTGGCCTCGACGCGTTGCTTGGGGCCGTCGGCGAACTGGTGAAGGCCGGCCCCAGGTCGGGTATCGACCGGCCGATCAGCCCGGCCAGCGGCCCGGTGCACTCCTCGCGGCCGTGACGCCCTTCGTTTCGTCGTCCGGGTCGTACGGCAGGAACGTGGTGCCGAGCTTCGGCTGCCAGCCGATCGTGAGCAGGTCGTCGGGCGCGTCGGTGGGATGGGTGAGGAGCAGGCCGATGTCGGCCGGGGTGCCGAACGCGACGGTCAGGAAGGGTTCCGGTGTCTCGAGGCTCATCTCATCGCCGCCCGGACCTGATCCTCGCCGACCAGCGGGTCGTTGCTGGGGCCGTTGTCGGGCTGCGGGGCCGGCAGGGCCCGGGCGGCCGGGGACGGAGCCGGGTCGGGCGGGGCCGCGGTGTGGTACTCGGGGAAGCGGGCCTGGTAGTCGATCATCGCCTGGGTGATGTCGGCCTCGGCGAAGCGCGGGCCCCAGAACTGTGCGCTCACCGCCATCCCGGCCGAGGCGCCGATCGGGAAGCTGACCATCGGCCAGCCGATCGCGTTCGGCACCTGGTAGTACGAGCGGAAGACCGGGAAGCCGGTGCCGCCGGAGCGCAGCCCGACCACGTCGCCGATCGCCATCACCAGCATGAAGTCGACATCGTGGTCGCCGAGGGCCTTGGCGTAGTTGGCGATCAGCCGCCGGCGGCGCTGCTCGCCCTCGTAGCGCACGGACGCCGTGATGCCACCGTTGAAGGCGTCCGCGGCGGCGAAGGTGGCCGCCGCGGCACCGGGTGCCCGGCGACCGTACTGGTTGGTGAGGGTGGCGATCGAGTCGGCCGAGGGGATGCCGCCGGCGCAGAAGTCGGCCACCGCCCGCACGAAGCGCACCTCGTAGCGGTTGGCGTTGACGACTGCCGCCGACGGCGAGACCGGGGACCCGTCGACCGTGGCGAGCACGTCGGACGAGGCGAAGTACGGGTTCTGTACCGGGTCGGTCATGTCGAGGCCGGGGAACGTCTTGACGGTCGCGCCGAGCGACTGCAGCTGGGCGACGAGACGGTTGAAGGCGGCGAGGTGGCCGGCGGCGTAGGTCGACTGCGGGCTGACGCCGGTCTTCATGGTGCCGTTGACGTTCATCCAGTCGGTCTGCGGAATGCCGATGGTCAGCCCGGCCAGCGGGCGGCGGCCGAGGCGCGGGGCGGACGGGATGCGGGGGAACGGGTCCGGCGCCGAGAGGGTCTGCGGGTCGTTGACCGGGTCCTGGCCGAGGATCGTGGAGAGGATCAGGGCCGAGTCGCGGGCGCTGCGGGAGATCGGCCCGAGGACGTCGTAGCCGGGGGAGAGCGGCATGAGCCCGGCGATCGACACGGTTCCGAGCGACGGCTTGATGCCGGTCGCGCCGTTCGCCGCCGACGGCATGATGATGCTGCCGCCGGTCTCCTCGCCGATGCACGCGGCGGCGAGGCGGGCGACCGGTGCCACCCCGGAGCCCTGGCTCGAGCCGCCGGGGACGTGGTCGACGTTCCAGGCGTTGCCGGCGAAGGTGCCGGTGATCGAGCCCGAGAACGCCGAGCAGATCGTGCTGCCGAGGAGCACCGCGCCGGCACCGCGGAGCCGGCCGACCACGGTGGCGTCGCGCAGCGCGATGTTGCCGGCGAACGCGGGGCTGCCGTCCTGGGCGGGCCGGCCCTTGATGCCGACCGAGTCCTTGACGCCCATCGGGATGCCGCACAGCGGGGAGACGGCACGGCCGCCCCGCCGGGCGGCGGCGGTGGCGCGATCGGCGGCGCGGGCCGCGGCCAGGGCGCCGGCCTCGTCGATGCGGACGAACGCGTTGTAGAGGCCGTTGTCGGCGTAGGTCTCGAACGGTCCGTTGAACTGGTGGATGCGGTCCAGATAGGCCTGGGTGATCTCGACGCTGGACACGCGGCCGGCCCGGAGCAGGGTGGCCAGTTCGCTGATCTCGTAGTCGACGAGCCGGGTGCGATGGGCAACGGTGGCGACGTCGGCGTACGCGTCGGTGCCGAAGGCGGCAGCGAGGGCGGTGCCGGCCGCGGCGCCGCCGATCAGGGTCCGGCGGGACAGGTGCGGTGATGCGACCACGGGGGTCTTCCTCGTCTCTCGAATGGACAGACGTTCAGACCAAACCTAGGAAGGCCGCATTACGATCTTGGGCATCGACGATGACGGAACCGTTTCCGGCTTCCCGGGCACCGTCGGGCCACGGGAAGCCGCGAAGCGGGTCAGCCGGCGTACTCGGGAGCGTTCTCGAAATAGTGGGTGTTGTCATAACCCAGGTACTTGAAGATGCGGTTCTGCACGGACAGCAGGTGCAGCGGCGTGCCGTCGGCGGCGAAGTGCTGGACGATCGTGTTCTGCGGGACGTAGAGCGTGTCGCCCTGGGTGATCTCGTGCCGGGTCGGCTCCTTGGCGATCCGGGCGTAGTAGCGCTCGGCGATCTCCGCCTCGACCTCCCAGTGCAGCGAGTAGCCGGTGCCCTCGAGCACGTAGACGACCTCGTCGGCCATCTTCCAGTACCTGCCGGACCGGCTGCCGGCGTCGATCTTCTGTTCCTGCACGTCGACCGAGAACTGGCGGTGGTCGGTCTGCTCCTTGGAGTTCATCACCCGGATGTGGCCCATCGGGGTGGTCTCCCACTTGCCGTCCTCGGACGTGATGACCTTCTTGCGGTCCAGCACGCCCGGGGTCCAGATGCGGGTCCAGTCCTCGCGCTCGCCGAACTCCTCCGGCCGGTCGATCGGGCCGCTGCGGCCCTGCTGGATCAGGCCCATGAACATCCAGGTCGACTTGGCCTTCATGACCAGGCAGACGGCGCGCTCGTCGTACGGATTGTAGTGCCGGTGCACCGAGTCGGTGTGCACGAAGACCAGGTCGCCCTGCTTCCAGTCGTACTTCTGGTCGTCGTGGATCTCGTAGCCGCGGCCCTCGAGGATGTAGAACGCGGCCTCGTTCTGGTGGCCGTGGCCGCGGTTGGCGCTGTCCGGCGGCAGCTCGACGAAGTGGATCTGCACGGTCTGGGTGAGGAACGGGTCGTCGCCGGGGCCGATCCGCCACCACGTACGGGATTTGGCCGAGTCGCCGGAGTGCGCGGCGCTGTCGCCGGTGTCGACGACGACGGAGTCGTCGCGAACCCGCTCGGCGGCGAGCTGCTCCTGCCGGAAGTGGTTGAGCCCGTAGGTCTCCGAGTCCAAACCCCGGACGAAGGTGCGTCCCTTACCCATGTTGGCTGCTCACTCTCTCTTGCCTATTCGCTGGGCGCCAGTATAGGACTGATGGTCTAACCATTCCAGAGGAGTCACGGTGGGAAACCTTCATCTCAGCATCGCGACGACGGACTACGACCACTTCCGCGACTTCCGCCTCGGCACGGTCACCGCGCAGGGCATCGACCACACCTGGTCGGTTCTCGGTCACCACGAGGTGTTCGCCCGCTTCACCGCCAACCGCGAGTGGGACGTCGCCGAGCTGTCGATCGCCAAGTTCTCGGCCCAGGTCACCCGCGACGACCCGGACATCGTCGGCCTGCCGGTCGTCTGCTCGCGGCTGTTCCGGTTCGGTTCGTTCTACGTCAACCGCAAGAGCGGCATCCGCACGATCGATGACCTGCGGGGCAAGCGCGTGGGCTCGCCGGAGTGGGCGCACTCGGCCGCCGTCTATATGCGGGGCTGGATGCACAACGAGATCGGGGTGAAGCTCGACGAGGTGCAGTGGTATCAGGCCGGCGCCAACTCGCCCGGCCGGGTCGAGAAGGTCGAGCTCTCGCTGCCGGCCGGGGTCCAGCTCACCCGGGTGCCCGACCGCTCGCTGTCGGACCTGCTCGCCGCCGGTGACATCGACTGCGCGATCATCGCCCGGCCGCCGGACTGCTTCCTGCAGGGCCACCCCGACGTGGTGCGGCTCTATCCGGACTTCCAGCACATGGAAGCTTCGTACTACCAGCAGACCGGCGTCTGGCCGATCATGCACCTGATCGCCATGAAGCGGTCGATCCTCGAGGACAACCCCTGGGTCGCGCGAAACCTCTACAACGCCTTCCTGGAGTCGAAGAACCGGAGCGTGGAGCGGCTTCTCGACCCGGCGGTGTCGCGCTATCCGCTGCCGTGGCTCGCGACCTATGGCCGGCAGATGCGGGACGAGTTCGGGGGAGACCCGTTCCCGTACGGCATCGAGGCGAACCGTCCGACCTTCAGCCAGCTCCTGACCTACGCCCACCAGCAGGGCATCGCGCACAAGCTGGTCGATCCCGAGGACGTGTTCCCCGGCGGGGTCATGACGAAAGTGGTGGTCTGACGGCGTACGGAAAGCGGCCGGGCAATCGCCCGGCCGCCGGCGACGGGCTCAGCGCTTGTGGTTGTGAGCCCGGCCTTGTTTGACCGCCTCTTCGAGGACGAGCTGGGCGTCCTCGGGGGTGAGCTGCACCGAGTGCCGCTCGATGTTGTGCAGCCGCAGCGTGCGCAGCAGCCCGGTGTCCTGGATCGCCAGGTAGCGGGAGGTGTCCTCGGTGTCGAGGTTGAAGTGCTGGTGCCAGGCCCAGCGCGGCGGGGCGAAGAGCGTGCCCTCCTGCCACTCGACCGCCTCGATGGGCTCGTCGTCGTAGTTGATCAGCGAGAAGCCGTGGCCCTTGACCACGTAGAGGTACGCCTCGGTGGTGTGCCGGTGGCGCACCGAGTTGCGGCCCGGCATGAGCTCGGAGATGTGGGCGCCGAGCACCTCGTAGTCGGCCAGGTCGAAGTAGTGCCCCTTGTTCTTGCGCCACGGCCGCGCCGGGAGCTCCATCTTCCGCAGGTCGTCCTCGACGACCAGGCCCTTGGTCGGCGGGTGCTGCTTGTTGAACTCGTCCCGGGCGGCGATCTCCGAGGAGTCCACGTTTTTCTTCTCGCTCGAGATCACGCCTTTGAGGTAGTCGTCGCGCATGGGGCCTCCTGGATAATGGTCAGTCCATTAGACAGTCAAGCTTTACGCGGCAGTCGTGTCAACAGATGCCGCCACATCGTCTCGACGTTGAAGCCGCCCCCGAGATCGGGGAGCGCGGCCAGGTCGTCGTCGCTGATCGCGCGCGGGGTGCCACCGGCCTGCCGTACCGTAAGCGTCATCCGGGCCAGCGTGTCGGCCGCGATCGCCCGCAGCACCGCCGTCTTCACCGCGGTCTCCGGATCGCCGCCGGCCGCGCTGACCAGACCGTGCCCCCGCAGGAGCACGACCGGCCGGTCGCCGAGCGCGTCGACCATTTCGTCGGCCAGCTCATCGGTGGTGATCAGTGCCGAACGGTGCCAGACCGGGATGCCGTCGGCCGCCATCCGGGCGCCGGGAATGTCGTAGGACCCATAGATCGGCAGCAACGGCTCGTCGAGCAGCGACGCGGCTACCACGGCCGGGGGGTGGGCGTGCACGACGGCTGTGAATTGATCATGCCGGCGCAGCACCCCCCTGTGGATAGGCAACTCGTTCGGGGCGCTCCAGCCGTTAAGCTCGCCCGGCGGACCGGACATCGGCACTCGTCGAACGTCCTGCGGTTCGGTCGCCGCCAGGCCCGCCTCTCGCGGGCCGCGACAACGTACGACAAGATGGGAGTCCGCCTGACGTGCGCTGATATGGCCCAGCACGTGTTCGACCAGTCCGCAGGCCGCCATCACCCGACACGCGATGGCGATCGTCTCCGTTATGTCTGACATGATGGGCACATTAGTGGACTGGTGGTCTAACCTTTAACAACCAACATGTGAGGGACGGACTACCCCTCCAGCGAAGGAATCGACATGAGCGAGGGTGTGGTCGCTCCCCGGGAGCCGATCAAGCGCGATCCCGGGCTGTTCAAGACGGTGTCCTCCAACCGGATGTCCGAGGCGATCGTCGAGCAGATCCGAAGTCTGATCCGCAGCGAGCAGCTGCGCCCCGGTGACCGGCTGCCGAGCGAGCGTGACCTGGGCGAACAGATGGGCGTCAGCCGCGTCACGGTGCGCGAGGCGATGCGCGTGCTCGAGGCCGGTGGCCTGATCGAGATCCGGGTCGGCGCGCGCGGCGGGGCGATCGTGACGACGCCCAACTCCAACAAACTGGGCAGTGGGCTGGCCGACCTGATCAGCCTCTCGCCGCTGACCGCGGCCGAGGTCACCGAGGCCCGGCAGGTCTTCGAGCTGGGCATCATCCCGCTGGTGATCGCCCGGGCCGACGAGCGCGACATCTCCGACCTGCGGGAGATGGTCGCCCAGCATCAACAGGCCCTCAAGAAGGGCGAATACAACATGCAGCTGTCGGCCGCCTTCCACGTGCGGGTCGCGGCCTGCACGCACAACGCGGCGATCGAGATGCTGGTCCATTCGTTCCACGGGCCTTTACTCATGTCGCTGCGGGAGGCCCAGGTCGCGGCCCCGTTGATGGGGGTCCGGGGCACCAACGAGCACCGCGACTTCGTCGAGGCGGTCGCTCGCCGTGACGTCGAGGAGGCCGAGCAGATCATGCGAACCCACCTCGACCGCACCGCTCGGCGGGTGGGCCGGGCCAAGGCCGCCCGCGACAACGCCTGATCCTCCGGGTTTCCGGGCCGCCGCGCTTTCCGCGCGGCGGCCTTTTCCGTACGCGGGTGGGCCGCGCTTTTCCGCGCGGCGGCCCTTTGCCGTACGCGGCCCCCCGTGCTCCGCGCCACTTTTATGACCGTCTCGGTCTCCGCCGTCTTGCACCGTGCGTCCACCTCTGGTCAAATGGTTAGACCATTACGAGGAGGTGCCGATGAGTGGTGACGAGGTCGACCTGGTCGTGGTCGGCGCGGGTCCGGTCGGGCTCTACGCCGCCTACTACGCCGGGTTCCGCGGCCTGAGGACCGCCGTGGTCGACTCGCTGCCCGAGCCCGGCGGGCAGATCGCCGCGCTCTACCCGGAGAAGCTCATCCACGACGTCGCCGGCCTGCCCGGCGTCCGCGGCCGCGAACTGGTGCGCTCACTGCTCGAGCAGGCCCGGACATACTCGCCGCAGTGGCTGCTCGGTGACGCGGCCGACGAGATCACCCGGCTCGACGACGGCCGGATCCACCTGCGTCTCAGGAGCGGAGCGTCGCTGGTCACCCGTTCGATCGTGCTGGCCGCCGGCATCGGCACCTTCAAGCCGCGCCCGCTGCCCGTCGGGGCGGAGTTCCTCGGGCGCGGCGTGGACTACTTCGTCACCGATCCCTCGTCGTTCGCGGGACACGACGTGCTCGTGGTCGGCGGCGGCGACAGCGCAGTGGACTGGGCATTGACCCTTCAGCCCATCGCCAGGTCGGTCACCCTGATCCATCGCCGCGACCGGTTCACCGCCCACGAGGCGTCGGTGGCCGAGCTCCACGGCTCGGACGCGCTCGTCCGTACGCCGTTCGTCGTGCACGCCCTCTCCGGCGACGAGTCGGTGCGCCGCGCGATCCTGCGCGACACCGCCTCGGGCGAACTGCACGAGATCGACTGCTCCCGGGTCGTGGCCGCGCTCGGGTTCACCGCCGACCTCGGGCCGCTGACCCGCTGGGGCCTGCAGATCGTCGACCGGCACATCGTCGTCGACTCGACGATGGCGACCGGCGTCCCCGGTGTCTATGCGGCCGGCGACGTCACCGAGTACCCGGGCAAGGTCCGGCTGATCTCGGTCGGCTTCGGGGAGGCCGCGCTCGCGGTGAACAACGCCTACGTGGCCGGTGACCCCTCCGCCTCGCTCTTCCCCGGTCACTCGACCGCCACCGTGTAGTCCGTTCAACCGTGTAGTTCCGGTTAGGAGTAGCCATCATGCCCTTCTTCGTGACCGGCGCATGCCTCGACGTGCTCGACAAGTCGTGCATCGAGGAGTGCCCCGTCGACTGCATCTACGAGGGCGGCCGCAAGATGTACATCAACCCGCGGGAGTGCATCGACTGCGGCGCCTGCGAGGCGGTCTGCCCGGTCACCGCGATCGCGTCCGACCTCCCGCTGTCCGAGCCCGACCGGCCGTGGCGCGACGACAACGTCGCGTTCTTCGAGTCGGTGCTGCCCGGCCGCGACCAACCTCTCGGGTCGCCCGGCGGCGCGAGCAACCTCGGCCGCATCGACGCGGACGCGCCGCTGGCCGCTGCCTCGCCGTCGGCCGGCTAAAGGTAAGATGTTTTTACTCTAGAAGGGGGCTGTGCATGGCGAACCGGTCAGCATCCTTCGGCCGGCACATGTTCAGCTCCCTCGCAGTCCCCAACTACCGGTTGTTCTTCGTCGGCCAGCTGGCCTCGGTCATGGGCAACTGGATGCAGACGGTCGCCCAGTCGTTCCTGGTCCTCCAGCTCACCGGCTCGGGCACCGAACTCGGTCTCACCGTCGCCGCCCGCTACGCCCCGGTCTTCCTGCTCGGCCCGTGGGGCGGCGTGATCGCCGACCGCATCGACCGCCGCAAGCTGATGTACGCCACGCAGATCTCCTCGGCCGTTCTGGCCGGCATCTTCTCGCTGCTGATCGGCACCGGCTCCATCCGCCTCTGGATGGTCTACGTGCTGGCCCTCGGCTTCGGTCTGGTCAACGTCTTCGACAACCCGGCCCGCCAGTCGATGATCTCCGACCTGGTCGGCCGCTCCCACCTGTCGAACGCGGTCCTGCTCAACTCCATCACCATCAACGCGGCCCGCATCTTCGGCGCGGCGGCGGGCGGCCTCATCGCGGCCGGCCTCGGCCTGGCCCTGTGCTTCGCCCTCAACGGCCTGTCCTTCCTGATCGTCGTCCTGACCATGTTCCTGATGGACACCTCGACGATCGCCCGGCCGCCACGCACCCCCCGCGCGCCGCGCCAGGTCCGGGACGGTTTCCGGTACGTCGCGCACACCCCGGAGCTGCTGTTCCCGCTGTTGATGGTCGGGATCGTCGGCATGCTCGCCTGGGAGTTCCAGGTCAGCCTGCCGCTGCTGGCCAGCACGACCTTCCACGGCGGCGCCGGCACCTACGGCGCGATGACGTCGGTGATGGGCGCCGGAGCGGTCGCCGGGGGCCTGGTCTCGGCGTCCCGCAAACACATCGGCACCCGGGCGCTGGCCCTCTCCGCGATCGGGTGGGGCCTCGCGATCACCGTCGCGGCTCTCGCTCCGACGCTCCCGATCGAGTACGTCGTCCTCCTGTTCGTCGGCTACGGCAGCATCACCTTCAACTCGTACGGGAAGATCGCCCTGCAGATGACCGCCCGGCCCGAGATGCGGGGCCGTGTGATGGCCCTGTGGGCCCTGGCCTGGGTCGGCTCGACCCCGATCGGCGGCCCGGTCGTCGGCTGGGTCGGCCAGAATCTGGGCGCCCGCTGGAGCCTGCTCGTCGGCGGCATCCCCACGCTGGCGATCGGCCTGGCCCTCTACCCCATGCTGTCCCGCCTCGACCGCCCGGCCGATCTGTCGCTGGAGTCCTCCGGCACCCGGTGACCGCGGCATCTCGTCTTCAGCGTGACGGAGCGACGATCTGGAAGACCGGGAAGCCGGGCGCCGCCGCCTCGATGTCGGCCGCGGGGGAGTCCGCCTTCAGCCCGTCGAAGAAGGCGCCCGTCTCCCAGGCCCACTTGCGCAGGTAGAGACGGATCAACGGCTCCTTGTCGGCGTCCGCGATCTCGACCGGGGCGAAGCGCTGGACCCGGCGGCCCAGGCGCAGCTCGCCCTCGCCGGCGGCGCGCAGGTTACGGACCCATTCCGTCTGACCGCGGGGGGCCAGCAGATATTGCGAGCCCTCATACGTGAAGAGGTTGATGATGGTGGTGCGCGTCTGACCGCTCTTGCGGCCGCGCACGGCCAGGATGCGGCTGCCGAGCAGGCTGATGCCGCGGGCGGTGAGCCACTTGGCAACGGCATTGAAGACCTTGGCGGTGCGGTCCGGGACCAGGTAGCGCATGACGTCTCCTCAGGAACAAGCGAGAGCAGTGATCTCTGTTATGACCAGTGAACACCCATAGGTGTGCCGAGTCAAGAGCACTGCTCTCGTTTCAGAGCGGAGTTGTCATCTACGCCGGTTTGCCCCACAGGTAACCCTGGCCGTAGACCGTACCCAGCGAAGCCAGCGCCGCCCGCTCGGCCTCGGTCTCCACGCCCTCGGCGATCAGCGCCGCCCCGATCTCGTGCGCGAAGCCGACCAGCGACCGCGCCAGCGCGCGCCGCACGGGGTCGCTGTGGATGCCCCGGACCAGCGAGATGTCGAGCTTGATGGTGTCGGGCCGCAGCTGGAGGATGTGGCTGAGGCTGGCGAACCCGGCGCCCGCGTCGTCGACCACGATGTTGATGCCGGCCGTGCGCAGCGGCAACAGGTCGGCGTTGAGCTGCTGGTAGTCGTCGATCGGAGTGTGCTCGGTGATCTCCACGCCGATGTTGGACCCGGCGTGCCGCAGCAGCAATTCCTGGGTGCGCGGGTCGGCCACCGTGGTCGCCGACAGGTTGAGCCCGAGCCAGATGCCCGGCGGCAGCGTGTCCAGCTGCTCGAGCGCCTTCGACAGGGCCAGCAGCTCGAGGTCGAGGCCGAGCCCGCACGCCTCGGCGGCCGCGAACGCGCGATCGGGCGTCGCGAACACCGCCGGGTCGAACCGGGCCAGCGCCTCGTACGCCACGGTGACCCCGTCCTGCAGCCGCACCACCGGTTGCACCACCGACCGGACCGCGCCGGAGGCGAGGATCCGCCGCACCACGGTCTCGCTGTGGGAGGCCTCCCGCCGGGCCTGCGCGGCCGGGCTGCCCAGGTGCTCGGCGATCAGGTCGGCGACGAGCGCGAGCGGCCTCAGCGCACCCTCGTCGAGCGAGGGGTCGGGCCGGAGGCCGGCGCAGCAGATCACGCCGTCGAGGCCGTGCAGCGGCATCCCGGCGAGCCAGCCGAGCCCAAGGTGGCGGGCGTCCGGGATGACGGCGGGAAGCGTGGAAACGGGCGGAAGCTCGACCGGGCCGCCGGTGATGACGAGTTGGTCGCCGAAGAGCAACCACGCCACGTCGGCCCCGAGGTGTCTGCGGGCCAGCGCCAGCAGCCGGTCGAGCTGTGGATCGGTTCCCGGTCTGTGCACCATGAGCGCCTGGCCGGCCTCCGCAACCGCAATGGTCCCCATCTGCGCCTCTCCCGGTCCCGTTTCAGGTCAGGTCTACTTGTCGACAGCCGGAGGCGTTTGTTGAGTGCCGACACTACTCGGATTCCGCTGGGACGCCCGTTGTGCGCCGGAAACCGAGGTGTTACGTTCCCGTCATCGAATCAGTTCGACAGATCGGGAGGCGCGGGTGGTCACGATCGGCGACGTCGCGAAGCACGCCGGCGTCTCCCGGAGCACGGTTTCCTATGTGTTGAGCGGCAATCGTTCCATCTCGCCCGAGACGATCCACCGGGTGGAGCAGAGCATCGAGGAGCTGAAGTTCACCCCGCACGCCGGCGCGAGGTCGATCCGCACCCGCCGCACCGGCGTCATCGCGATGGCCCTCCCGCTCGTCTACGGCCCGCACAACCAGGTGCAGATGCCCTATGTCTGGGCGGCCATGGGTGCGGCGCAGCGGGCCGGCTACAAACTGCTCATGCTCACCGACGACGACGGCGAGGCCGCCATCCGGCACGTGGTCACCAGCGCCATGGTCGACGGTGTCATGGTGATGGAGGTGCAGGAGCGCGACCCGCGGGTCGAGCTGTTGAGCGAGCTCAAGTGCCCCGCGGTCCTCGTCGGCACCCCGGCCGACGCTCGGCAGCTGCCGGTCGTCGACTTCGACTTCACCGCCGCGGGCCGGCTCTGCGCCGAGCACCTCCTGAACAGAAAACACGCCCGCGTCGGCTATCTCGGTCACCCGCGCCGGGCCTTCCAGCTGCGCTCGGGGTACGCGATACACGCGCGCGACGCGGCCTTGAGCACCCTTCGCAAGGGTGGAGCCAAGGCGAGCTGGGCGCCGTGCGACGGCACCCCGGCCGGCGTGGCCAAGGCCCTCGACAAGCTCGGCGACGTCACCGGGCTGATCGTCTACAACGAGCGAGCACTCGGCCTGATCCCCGACCGCCTGATCCCCGACCGCCTAGCCACTGACCGCCTGATCCCCGACCGCCTGGCCACCGACCGCGACGATCGGCTCGAAGTGGTGGCGATCTGCCCGCCGGAGGAGCTGGAGCGGCGCCTCCGGCCGCTCACCGCCGTGCCACTGCCGGCCGAGGATCTGGCCCGCACGGCCGTCGACCGCCTGGTCGCACTCATCAACGGCCGGCCCGGCCCCGCCGTCACCATCCTTCCCCCAACCCTGGTCGAAGCCTGAGCTCAGCGAAATCCCCGTTTCGAAACTACGCGCATCGTCGAATCAGTTCGACAGAACAGGATCCACCGATGAAGCCCCTTCTCGCCTTGACCGCCGCCCGCCTTCTGGTCGGCATCGCCGTGCCTGAGCACCGAGGGCCGCTGTCCGTCCATCGTGGACGGGGGCAAGTACGACGGCAAGGTCCGGCCTTTCCCTCATGAGGCCCCTGCTTCTCGAACCTCCGGGCGATGAGGCGGCCTGGGAGATCGAGGATCAGTTCCATTTCGGACCCGATCTGCTCGTCGCGCCGTTCCTCGACGCCGGTGCCCGCCGGGTCTGTCTGCCGTCCGGGGCGACGTGGACGCACGCCGCTACCGGGGAGCGGTTCGTCGCCGCGCCGCTCGAATCCATCCCCCTCTTTCTGCGCGACGGCGCTCCGCTGCCCCTTTCCCCGAGGAGCTTCCATGATCAGATCCCTCCTACCACTGATCCTGGCTTTCGTCCCCGCGGCGGTCCCCGCCGCGGTCGCGGCCGCCCCGGCCGCAGGCCCGGCCGTCACCGTCAACCTCGCCTCGCTCGGTGCGACGCCCAACCGGGCCGGCGCCGGCTTCCTCTACGGCCTCAGCCAGGACGGGTCGGCCCCCTCCGACGCGCTGATGCAGCCGTTGCGGCCCACGCTGTTCCGCGGTGGTGGCGCCCGGATCGCCGGCCACGGCTGGCTCGGCGACGGCTATGCCGCCGGCAACGGCTATCGCGTACGCGTCAACTCGGCCATCAGCCAGGCGCGGCGGGTCAGCGCGGCGCCCTACAACGCGGCCTACCACCTGCTCGTCTCCGACGTCTGGGGAGCCGACACCGAGCAGCCCGACAACACCGTCTACCCGTGCGACAACGGCGACTGCTCCAACTGGCAGACCTTCCTGCGCCAGCTCGTCAACGACGTGAAGGCCTCCGGGGTGAAGGTCAGCTACGACATCTGGAACGAGCCTGACGGCACCGGCTTCTGGAAGCGCGGCGTCAACAGCGCCCAGTACTTCCAGATGTGGGACACCGCGGTGCGGACGATCCGCTCGGCCGACCCGGGCGCGTCCATCGTCGGCCCGTCCTACAGCGGATACAACAGCACGTGGCTGACCCAGTTCGTCACCCACGCCCGCGACAACGGCACCCTGCCGGCGGTCCTCAACTGGCACTTCGGCAACGACCCGGCCGCCGACGCGGCCGACGCGACCCGCATCCAGCAGAGCGCCGGCGTGGGCCCACTGCCGATGACCATCAACGAATACCTCTTCTCCGACCAGCAGAACCCGGCCGACCTCGCCTGGTACCTCGGCCGCCTCAGCGTGTCCCCGGTGACCGCGGCCGCGCACGCCATCTGGTCCGACTGCTGCACCGCCGGCACGCTCGACACGGTCCTGACCGCGGGCACCAACCCGCAGCCGACGGGGGAGTGGTGGACCTACCAGGCGTACGCGGCCCTGACCGGCCGTCTCGCGGCCGTGACCTCCTCCGACCCGGCCACCTTCGGGGTCGCCGCCCTCGACTCGTCCCGGGCCGGCGTCCTGCTCGGCACCAGCACCGCCCAGACCGGCGCTCTTTCGTTGGCCGTCAACGGCATTCCGGCCGCGCTCACCTCGGGCGGAAAGGTGTGGGTGTCGGTCCAACGCCTGACCACGTCGTCCCCGGTGACGGTCAGCAACAGCCAGCTGACCGTATCCGGCGGAACGGTCACCGTGCCGGTGAACCGGGTCGCGGGCACCGACGCGTACAGCCTGGTTCTGAGCCCTCAGCGGCAGACGCCGCCGGGTTCCGGCCAGCCGGTGACCGTCGATGGCCCGGGTTTCACCTACAGCGGTACCTGGGGCCAGGCCAACGGCATCGCCGACATGTTCGGGGGCACGGCCAACTGGAGCACGACGCCCGGCTCGACCGCCGTTCTGCGTTTCACCGGCACGTCGGTCGCGCTGCACGCGGTGAAGGACGTCGACCAGGGCATCCTGGCGGTCCACGTCGACAATGCGGCGGAGACGTCGGTCGACGACTATGCGGCGACCCGTAACGCCTCCGGCACGGTCTGGACCAGCGGCACGCTCGCGGCCGGCGACCACACCCTGACCGTGCGGGTGACCGGCAACCGCAACTCGTCCAGCGCGGGCACGGTGGTAGCCCTCGACTACGCCGTCGTGACCGGCTGATCCCGCGGGGCCCGCGGCTGTCCGCGGGCCCCGCGTTACTCCACCTCCTCGGAGACTCGCGTGATCAACTCTGGGAGCTTCTGGATCTCCTCGGCCAGGGCGCGGTCTCCGGACGGGGTGAGAGTGATCCACGTCCAGCCGCCGAGGCTCGGATACCGAATCCGTTGTCATGCCGATAGATCTCCATCGCCAACCAATTTGTGCAAGTGCGAATCGGGCGCCGGAACGAGCAACAGCGCGGGCAGCATCGCGGCGGCCGCGAGCAGGAACGTCCAGCCGTAGCCGATCGAGGTGACCGTCAGCCCGGCCACGAAGGCCCCGGCCGCCATGCCCAGGTCGTAGGCGATGTTCCAGACCGCGCTGACCGTGTCCTCGCTGCCGGCCGGGGCCCCGGCGTACATCAGGGCGAGCGTGGTGTTCTGCAGGATCCCGAAGCCCGCCCCGAAGACCAGAGCGCCCGCGAGGACGGCAGCGGCCGAACCGGTCCACGCGAGGGCACCCATGCCGACGGCACTCAACGACAGGCCGGGCACGAGCAGGCGGCGCAGCCCGTGACGGTCGCCGAGGCGACCGGCGATCCATCGGGCGGCGGTCGCCGCGGCCGGCTGCAGGAGCAGAGCGAGAGCGACGATCCAGCCAGGCCCTTCGGCGCCGGCCAGCGGGAGGTACGTCACGAGCACGCCGACAGCCGCGGTCGAGGTCGCGAAGAGTGCGGCCGGGCGGTTCAGCGCGGGCCGGCGCAGTCCGGCCAGGATCCCGGCCGAATCCGGGGCTGGTTTCGGGGCCGCGGCGTCGCGGGCGGGAAGAGCCGGCACCGACACCAGCGCGAGCAGGGTGCCGGCGGTCGTGGCCACGAAGACCGGCGCGAACCCCCAGCGGTCCGCCGCCCACACACCCGCGGGCAGTGCCAGCAGCCCCGAGACACCGCTCACCAGCCCGACGAACGCCAGGCCCTCGCCGCGCCGGTCGGGCGGAATCAGCGCGGCCGTCAGGGCGCCCCCGGCGACCGTGCAGATCGCGAAGCCGAAGCCGCGCACGACCGACACCGCCAGGATCAACGCCGGCACCGGGCCGAGAAGCAGGAAGATCGTCGGCAGGCCGAGCAGGGTCAGGCCGAGGGTCAGCGCCCATCGATAGCCGACCCGGGTGACCAGCCGGGGCGTGGCGAGTTCGCCGATGACCGTGGCCACCAGCAGGGCGACCGTGGCCGCCCCGGCGTTGCGGGCCGAGGCATACAGCGGCACCACCGAGAGCGGCAGGTAGAAACCGATGGCCCCGCCGAGGATCGACACCGAGCGGATCAGGAGCGGGCGGGAGACGAAACTGCTCATACGTACGACGCTAGGGGTCGACCAGCCCACTGATAAGGTCCAGTTTCATGGCCGTCGAGTGGGCCGGTTCCGGGCCCGAGCTGCTGGTGACCATCGACCGCGCGAGCGGGCGCGGCCTGCGGGCGCAGTTGGAGGAGCAACTCCGTACGGCCATCCGTGACGGCCGTCTGGCCGGCGGCGAGCCGCTGCCGTCCTCCCGGGTGCTGGCCCGGGCTCTGGGTCTGTCCCGTGGCCTGGTCCAGGACTGCTACGCCCAGCTGCAGGCCGAGGGCTACCTGACCAGCCGCGCCGGATCGGCCACCCGGGTCGCGGCGACCGCGTCCCTCGGCCTCGGCGAGCCGCCGCCGAGGCCGCGCGAGGCGCCGAGATGCGAGATCGCCGACTTCGCTCACGGCGTGCCCGATCTCAGCCTCGTGCCTCGCGAGGACTGGGCCTGGGCGATCCGCGAGGTGTGCCGCACGGCGCCCAACAGCGCGTTCGGCTACGGCGAACCGGCCGGCGCGCGCCCGCTCCGCGAGGTTCTGGCGTCCTACCTGGGCCGGGTGCGAGCGGTCGCGGCGACGCCCGATGACCTGATCGTCTGCTCGGGCATGCAGCAGTCGCTGGGGCTGGTGCTCGCCGCGCTGGATGCCCCGACGATCGCCTTCGAGGACCCGGGTCCGGGCCTGCCCGCTCCGCCCGGCCGCAGCGTGCCGGTCCCGGTCGACGACGAAGGACTCGACGTGGAGGCGTTGCGGCGCACCGGTGCCCGGGCCGTCCTGGTCACCCCGGCTCACCAGTGGCCGACCGGCGTCGTCCTCAGCGGCCCACGCCGGCGACAGCTGATCGCCTGGGCCCGCGAGTGTGACGGCGTCATCGTCGAGGACGACTACGACGCCGAGTTCCGCTACGACCGCGACCCGGTCGGCTCGCTGCAGGGCCTCGCCCCGGACCGCGTGGTCTCGCTCGGCACGGTCAGCAAGTCACTCGCGCCCGCGCTCCGGCTCGGCTGGATCGTCGCCCCGCCGCGCCTGCTGGAGCCGCTGGCCCGGGCCAAGTGGCTCGCCGACCGCGGCAGCCCCGGACTCGACCAGCTCGCCCTGGCCGCCCTGATCGAGTCCGGGCGCTACGACCGGCACCTGAGGCGGGTGCGCTCGGAGTACGCCGCCCGCCGCGAGACCCTCGTCGAAGCCCTCACCCGGCACGCCCCGGACCTCGCCGTCACCGGCCTGGCCGCCGGCTTCCACGCCGTACTCCACCTGCCTCCCGGCGCCGGCGAGGCCCGGGTTGCCGATTCCGGGGTTGTCGAGGCCCGGGTTGTCGAGGCGGCGGCCGGGCGCGGCGTCGGCCTCTACGGCATGGCCGGCCTGCGCCACCGCAGCCAGGGTGCCCCGCCGCAGCTCATCCTCGGCTTCGGCAACACCCCGCGCGGCCGGATCGAGCCGGGCATCGCCGCGGTCGCTGACCTGATCGCCGGAAAGTGATCCACATCGCGGTCGGTGAACCGCACCCGGCCGGCCCCGTCCTCCTCAGTAGACACAGCTTCACTAGCTGAGGAGAAACAGGGATGGACAAGAGCCTCCAGCGGCGTACCGTGCTCGCCGCGATGGCCGGCGGAACCGTCGCCGCCGCGACGGGCGCCGGACCGGCCCTCGCCGCGCCGGCCGCCACCGCGCCCGAGAGGTTGAAGGGCTACACGCTGCCGCTGAGTGCGCGCGGCGTGGCCAACCTGGCCGGCAAGCCGCCGTGGAACTACGTCGGTGACGCCGTCGGCGCCGAGTTCTGGACCCGGCCCGACGCCGCCGCGGCCTCGCTGCCGACCGGCCTCGACCCCGACCCGGCCAACCCCGGTCACGGGTACGCCGTCTTCATCGACTGGCAGTTCGCCGCCACCGCCGACGACTATCTGGACCCGCCGTTCAGCCAGTACTCCGAGTTCCTGCTCCTGATGGACGCCCAGTGGCAGGGCACCCCGGTGGCCTGGTGCCCGTTCATCTGGGTCGACAACGACGCCTCGCTGGCGCGCGGCTGGGTGCAGGGCTTCCCCAAGAAGATCGGCCAGATCAAGCAGACCCGCGCCTTCGCGATCGACAGCCAGGCCGGCCCGGTCGTGGGCAAGGGCGGCAGGTTCGCCGCGGTGATGTCGGCCGGCGGCCGGCGCCTCGCCGAGACCACGGTCACCCTCGACCACACCGCCGACCGCCTGCCCGCCCTCACCCGGCCGATCGTCAACCTGCGGCACTTCCCGCAGCTGGCCCTGGCCGGCCAGGACACCCCGCCGGTGCACGAGCTGACCATGTCGGTCCTCGACAACCTGAAGATGGCCAACACCTGGGTCGGCTCGGGTGACCTGCACTTCTTCCCGGCCCCGCGCGAGGAGCTGGCCGACCTCGGCCCGACCCGCGTCGGCGTCGGCTTCCGCGGCTCCCTCTCCTACACGGTCAACGACCTGAAGATCCTTTGAGACTCTCCGGCCGGGACACGCGGACCGCGATATCCCGGCCGGTCTCGTCTCTGAGGAAACTCCCAGGTCAGGCCTAGTCTGCGGGGAGTTCGGAGGGTGAAACTCGGGTCTCATGGTCGAGGTGCCGGGTCGTCGTCGCCTGCTGCGGTTAGGCGCGGCGGGTGTGCTGGCGCTCGGGTTGATCGCCTACGTCGAGGCGTACGCCGTGACCGCGGGCGCCTCCGGGAAGCCGAAGGCGCCCGTCACCGTCGCGGTGGACCGGGGCGCCGTCTCGACCCAGGTCGGCACCGTCGGCTCGGTCGAGCCGGCGCAGACCCGCAGTCTCTCGTTCGCGGTCTCCAGCGCGGTCACCAGCATCTCGGTGCGAGCCGGTGACGACGTTGAGGCTGGGCAGACGCTGGCCGAGGTCGACAGCACCGACGCCGCCCAGGCGGTCAGCGAGGACCAGAAGGCCGTTGACGACGCCGAACAGCAGCTGACCGACGCCCGGGAGAACGCTGCCAAGACCTCGTCGGCCACGTCCGGGGTGACCACCGGCGGTTCGAGCGGATGCGTCGCGCCCGCGGCGCAGGGATTCGCGGCGGCCCGGCCGTCGACCGTGTCGACTCCGACTCCGACTCCGGTCCGGTCCGGCCGCCCCTCACCGTCGCCGAGTCCGAGCGGGTCGCCGAGTCCGAGCGGGTCGCCGAGTCCGAGCGGGTCGCCGAGCCCGAGCGGGTCGCCCAGCTCGAGTGCATCGGCCGGCCCGTCGCTGTCACCCAGCCCGAGTGGGCCGGCCGGCCCGTCGCCCACCCCGAGCCGGACCGCCAGGCCGACGGCGTCGCCCAGCCCGTCGGTCACGACGCCGGAACCGGCCGCTCGCCCCACCACGACGGCACCCGGCGGCGCAGGCAGCGGCTCCTGCGCCGGCGGTGGCGGGGCCGACGCCGGCGCCGGGCAGCAGGGCAGTGGGTCGGACCCGATCCTCTCCGCCCAGCAGCGGGTCATCTCGGCCGACACCACGCTGGAGAACGCCGAGGACGCCCTGGCCGGCGCCACGATGACTGCGCCGATCGCCGGGAAGATCCTCAGTGTCGGCGGCCAGGTCGGCAGTCAGGTCGACGCGGGTTCGACCTTCATCACGCTGGCCGACACGGCCGACATGCTGATCGACGCGGACTTCCCGGAGGCCGACGCCGACCGCCTGGCGGTCGGTCAGCCCGCGGTGGTCTCGTTGCCGGCCCAGGCCGACGAAACCTTCGAGGCGACCGTGATGCAGGTCGATCCGACCGGCACCAGCGACGGCACCATGGTCCGCTACGGCGTGGTGCTGTCCTTCGCCGACCCGCCCGAGGATCTGCTGGTCGGGCAGAGCGCCACGGTCACCGTCACCACCGGCTCGAAGGCGGACGTGCTCCGGGTGCCGAGCACGGCGGTGCACGACGTGGCCGGCGCCTCCGGCACGGCCCTGCGCAATGGTGCCCAGGTCAGGGTCGGCGTCGGGCTCCGCGGCGACCAGTACACCGAGATCACCGGCGGCCTGACGGAGGGGGACCAGGTCGTTCGTTCGTGGTGAGGGCTCAGCGGTCAGCAGGCTCAGCGGTCAGCAGGCTCAGCGGGTCAGCAGGCTCAGCGGGTCAGCAGGGCGCGCAGGGCGGACTCCTGGGCAGGATCTGAGAGGCCACGCTTGGCCAGCAGGAAGAACGTCTTGTCGTCCTGGCCCGCCACATGGACGACGAACACTCGTTTGGTCTCCAGCACGCTGTGCAGCTGCGCCCACGGGAACTGACCGCCGCCGGGGAAGACTCTCATCGGTCCCGAGGCCATCGTCACCACGGGAACGTCGCCGGCGATGCCGGCCTCGTCGACGGTCACGTGGACCGGCTGCTGCAACGCCGTATTCCGCTGGTAGAGGAAGCCGGTGCCGAGCCTTCCCATCACCGCGAAAAACAGCGCTATCACCACGCCGAACACGGCCATCGCGGGCTGGCCGCCCACCACCGCCAGGACGGCGAACGCGACACCGAGCGCGCACATCGCCCAGACCAGCCATCCGACGTGGCGCTTGCGGTTGCGGGCCTTGAACGCTTCGGCATAGTCGGCGGCCTCAGGGTGCCACGACATCCGGATCACATGGAGGGGCTCGGTGGGGATCACCGGAGAAGCATGCCTCAACGGCCGGTCCGGGCGCGGGCGGGGTCAGTCCGGGCCGCCTCCGCGAGCAGCTCGACCAGGTGGGTGCCGGGGACGTTGGCCAGGTCGGAGGATTGCGTGCGGCACGAGAAGCCGTCGGCCAGGAAGACGTCGTCGGGGGCGGCGTTCCGCAGGGCCGGCAGCAGCTGTTGTTCGGCCACCTGTACCGATACCTCGTAGTGGCCCTTCTCGACGCCGAAGTTGCCGGCCAGGCCGCAGCAGCCGCTGAGCCGCTTCACGGTCGCGCCGGCCGACTTCAGCAGGGCCGCGTCGGCGTCCCAGCCCATCACCGCGTGGTGGTGGCAGTGGGGCTGCGCGATCACGCTCACCCCGGCCAACGAGGGCGGCTGATAGCCCGGCGTCGCGGCCAGCAGTTCGGCCACGGTCACCGTCGCCGTGCTGACCAGGCGGGCGTCCTCGTTGTCGAGCAGCTCGACGATGTCGGAGCGCAGCACACCGGTGCACGACGGCTCCAGGCCGACGATCGGCACCCCGGCGGCCGCCGCGGAACGCAACTCGGCGGCTGTCCCGGCCAGGATCCGCCGGGCGGCGGTCAGCTGGCCGGTGCTGATCCAGGTGAGCCCGCAACAGGCCGACTCCGAGGTGATGGTCGGCGCGTAGCCCGCCGAGCGCAGCACCGCCACCGCGGCCTGGGCGACGGACGGCGAGAAGTGGTTGGTGAAGCTGTCGACGAACAGCACCACCGGCTTCCCGTCCGGGGCGGACGGCTGTGCCCGGAACCAGCTCCGGAACGTCTGGCCGGCGAACGCGGGCACCGATCGTCGCGCGTCGACTCCCGCCGCCCACAGGGCCAGACCCCGGATGCCGGGCAGGCGGGTCATGCGGTTGGCCAGCCGCGGCATCCGCGAGGCGAGCCGGGACCACCGGGGCAGGCGGCCCAGCGAGTAGTGCGACCGCGGTCGCAGCCGGCCCCGGTACGACTGGTGCAGCACCTCGGACTTGTACGCCGCCATGTCGATGCCGGTCGGGCAGTCCGACGCGCAGCCCTTGCAGGACAGGCAGAGGTCGAGCGCGTCGTGCACGGCCGGGGAGCGCCACGACGGGGCCAGGTCGCCGTCGAGCATCTCCTGCAGGGCCCGGGCGCGGCCGCGGGTCGAGTCCTTCTCGTCACGAGTGGCCAGATAGGACGGACACATCACGTTGGTCGTGCCGGCGTGGGAGGCCCGGCACTTGCCCACACCCGTGCACCGGTGCACGGCCTGGCTGAAGTCACCGTGGTCACTGTGATAGGCCAGGGCCAGCTTTTCCCGTACGGGACGGGCCTGCGCGACCCGGATGTTGGCGTCCAGCGGATCGGGGTCGACGAGGTTGCCGGGGTTCAGCAGGTTCGCGGGGTCGAAGGCGCGCTTGATCTGGCGGAACAGGTCCATGGCGGCCGGCGAGTACATCTTGGGCAGCAACTCGCTGCGCGCCCGCCCGTCGCCGTGCTCGCCCGACAGCGAACCGCCGTAGCCGACCACGAGGTCGGCCGCCTCGGACAGGAACGACCTGAACGCCGCCGGGCCGCCGGGCTTGTCGAGCGGGAAGTCGAGGCGTACGTGCAGGCAGCCGTCACCGAGATGGCCGTAGGGCATCGCACTGAGCCCGTGGCGTTCGACCAGCTGGTCGAAGTCGCGCAGATAGGCCCCGATCCGGGCCGGCGGCACCGCCGAGTCTTCCCAGCCGGCGTGGGCCGGCTTCCCGGAGGGCGCCCGGCCGGCCAGGCCGGCGCCGTCCTCCCGGATGCCCCACAGCGGCGCGGCCGCGATCGGATCCTCGACCACCATCGAGTCGACTGCCTCGGCCACCTTGAGCAGCTCGGCGGTCTGCGAACGGATCAGCTCGAGGTCGTCACCGGCCAGTTCGACCATCAGCCACGCGGTGCCGCCGGGCAGCGGTGGCACCGCGCCGGGCCCGCGCCGGGACCGCACGACGTCGCAGATGCGGGAGTCGATGCCCTCGCAGGCGGTGGGCGAGAACTCGAGGATCGCCGGGATGATGTCGCCGGCGGTGCCGAAGTCGGGGTAGCCGAGCACGATCAGCACCCGGTGGGCCGGGTCGGCGACCAGGCGGACCGTGGCCTCGGTGAGGACCGCCAGGGTGCCCTCGCTGCCGACCAGGAACCGGGTCAGGTCGAAACCGCGCTCGGGGAGCAGGTGCTCGACCGCGTAACCGGAGACCTGCCGCCCGAACCGGGCGAACTCCGTGCGGGCGACCGCGAGGTTGGCGCCGATGATCTCCCGTAGGCCGGGCAGAACGGAGAGATCCGAAGCGGACGAGGCGTCGGTGGTCAAGCGCTCGCCGGAGATCAGGAGGCCCGACAAGCCGAGCACGTTGTCGGAGGTGCGCCCGTAGCCGAGCGTGCGCGACCCGCACGAGTTGTTGCCGATCATCCCGCCGATCGTGCAGCGGGTGTGCGTCGACGGATCGGGCCCGAACCGCAGCCCGTGCGGCTTGGCCGCCGCCTGCAGCGTCGCCTGGACGGTGCCGGCCTGCACCCGCGCCGACTTCGACGTGGCGTCGATCGAGAGCACCTTGTTCATGTGCCGGCTGAAGTCGATCACGACCCCGGGGCCGATGGCGTTACCGGCGATGGACGTACCGGCGCCGCGTGCCGTTATCGGCACGCCCAGCTCGCGGCAGACCGCGAGTGTCGCCGCGACCTCGTCGTCCGCGCGCGGACGGACGATCGCGCGCGGCACCACCCGGTAGAGGGAGGCGTCGCTCGCGTAGGCGGAGCGGTTCGCGTCGTCGACGAGGACGTCGCCGACGCCCGCCTTCCGCAACTGGGTGATCAGGTCGGTGTCAGTCATGTCCCGCGATCTGTTCCTGGGGCCTGGGCGTTGGCAGCAGCCCATCCTAGTTCTCAGGTCCGGCGCAGGACCGAGACCACCTTCCCCAGGACCACTGCGTGGTCACCGTCGATGTTTTCGTACGCCGGGTTGCGCGGCTCGAGCACCACGTGTCCCCGGGTGCGGCGGAAGACCTTCACGGTCGCCTCGTCGTCGATCATCGCGGCCACGATGTCCCCGTTGTACGCCTCGGGTTGCTGCTTGACCACGACGATGTCCCCGTCGCAGATCGCCGCGTCGATCATCGAGTCGCCCCGTACCCGCAGGCCGAACAGGCTGCCCTTGCCGACCAGGTCGCGCGGCAGGTGCAGCGTCTCGTCGGAGGTCTGCTCGGCCAGGATCGGCGTGCCGGCCGCGATGTCGCCGAGCAGCGGCACCCCGACGGTCCCCGGCTCGGCCCGCGGCGCCTCGAGATCGAAGAACATCCGCACGTCCACCGGCCGGGAGGCGCGAAGGCCCCGGCGCAGGAACCCGAGGTCCTCGAGCCTGCGCAGATGCCGCCCGGCCGAGGAGGACGAGGCCAGGCCGAGCTCCTCGGCGATCTCCCGGGTCGACGGGGAGTAGCCGTATTTCAACGCCCACTTCTGGATCACCGCGAGGACCTGCCGCTGGCGTTCGGTCAGCCTCGACGTATCAAGATCGGAATCCATCGGCACCCGAGGATCCTGCCTGATCATGACCGGGAGACGAAATCGGCACGCCGAACGCGGCCAGCAGGTCCCACCCCCGGGGGCCCAATCGGTAACGGACCGTACGCCCGTTGCGCACCCCGTCGATCGTCCCGGCCGACCGCAGCCCGGCCAGGTGGGCGCTGACCGTGCCGAGCGAGACGCCGAGGATCCGGGCCAGTTCGGTGCTGGTCGCCGGCACCCGCAGTTCGAGCAGCACCCGCGCCCGCCCGTCGCCGACCAGCCGCGCCAGGTCGGCCCCGGCCGCCGGGTCGACCGAGGCCGCGCGCCCCCGGGCCGGATAGGTCATCGCGAACCTCGGCGGCGGGAACTCGCAGGTCCAGGTGCCGGTGCCCTCGGTGTGGGGTACGAAGACGATGCCGTCGTCGATGATCCGGTCGGGATGGCCGGGCCGGCCGAACGAGATGACGTCGTCGGTGGCCCACGACGTGTTCCGGGCGATCGTCGCGACCACCGCCCGCCACCCCTCGGCGGCCAGCAGCTCGGTGCGATAGGCGATGTCGCGCTCGAGAATCGCCCGGCGGCGCGGCCAGTCCGGGCGGACGAACAGCTCCCACGCGTCGGCGAGGTCCTCGGCGATCCGCTTCGCGAGCCCGTCGACCGAAACCCACGAGGTGTCCGGGCGATCACCCCAGCTTGCTTCGGCGGCGAGGCGCACGGAGTCGCGTACGTCACCATCGCTGAACCCGGCAACCAGCGCGAGTTCATCGGAGAGCCTGGTTCGCAGGCCGCCGTCCGGCGGCACCGCGAGGGGGTCCGGCAGGTATTTCGTACGCGCCGACAGGTCGTAGAGCCCGTGCCGAAAGGCGGAGCCGTTACGCCACCGCACAAAGGCGGGATGCTCGGCGCGCTGACAGGCGAGCAGCGTGCCGACGGTCTCGGCGAGCGGCGACACCGCGAACCGGCACCGCGTCAGCGCCCGTGGGCTCAGCCTCAGGAGAGTCACCTTGCGACAATAGGCGCAAGGTTTTGCGCTTCTCCGGACCTGCCGGAGGCTGCCGGGTGTGTCGCCCTTCCGCCTCTTCTTCGCCGGCCGCCTGATCTCGCTCCTGGGCAGCGCCATGACCCCGGTCGCACTCGCGTTCGCCGTGCTCGACGCTTCGCGCCGGCCGACCGACCTCGGCGTCGTGCTCGCCTGCCAGATCGTCCCCCAGCTGGCGTTGCTGCTGATCGGGGGAGTGGCGGCGGACCGGTTCCCACGCCGGCTCGTGCTGCTCGGCTCCCACCTCGGCGCCGGCGTCACCCAGGCCGCGGTGGCCACCGTGATCGTCACCGGCCACTACCACCTCGCGCTCGTGGCCACCCTGGCCGCCGGAAACGGGGTCGCCGAGGCGTTCGCGTCGCCCGCGCTGCGCGGCATCGTGCCCGAACTGGTGCCGCCCGGGTCGGTCCAGCGGGCCAACGCGACGCTCGCCGCCGCCCGCAACGCCTGCAAGATCGCCGGACCGGCCGTCTCCGGCCTGCTCGTCGTCACGATCGGTGCCGGCTGGTCGATCGCGCTCGACGCCGCCTCGTTCTTCCTGGCCGCGGCACTGCTGGCCCGTCTGCGGCTGGGCGCGGTGGTCGTCGAAAGACACCGCAACCTCGGACGTGACCTCCGCGCGGGCTGGACCGTCTTTCGCGGCCTGCCCTGGCTGGCCGCCGGCGCGCTCTCGTTCGGCATGCTCAACCTGGTCAACGTCGGCCCGTGGAACATCCTCGGCCCGTCGCTGACCAAGGCCCGCAGCGGCGAGGCGGCCTGGGGTGTCGTGCTGAGCGTGCGGGCGGCCGGGCTGCTGCTGATGAGCGTGCTGCTGGTGCGGCTCACGTTCCGGCACCCGCTGCGGGCGGGCTCGCTGTTCGGGGTCGTGGCCGCGCTGCCGCTGCTCGCGCTGGGGATGGGCGCCTCGCTGCCGGTGCTGCTGGCCGCGGTCTTCGTCGGGGCGCTCGGCTTCACGCTCACCGACATCACCTGGGAGACCACGCTGCAGACCCATGTGCCCCGGGAGGCGTTGTCGCGGGTCGCCAGCATCGACGACCTCATCTCGTACGCCGCGATCCCGCTCGGGCAGCTGCTCACCGGCCCGTTCGCGGCCCTGATCGGAGCGCGGCGGGTCGCGCTCGTCGCGGGCATCGGCTACGCGGTCTCCAAACTGGCCCCGCTGAGCCTCCGCGCGGTCCGCGACCTGGGCCCTGTCACAACCACGCCGGCTGCTTCGTCCTGACCGCATGACTCAGTTGCGTATCGCAGTGGCCGGCGGGACCGGATGGATCGGCCGGCTGGTGGTCGCGGCGGCCCGGGACGCCGGCCACGACACCGTTGTGCTCGCCCGTTCGACGGGCGTCGACCTGGTCAGCGGTCAGGGGGTGGCCGCGGCGCTGCGCGGGGTCGACGTCGTGATCGACGTGGCCAATCTCAAATCCAACAGCGGGGCCAAGGCGACGTCGTTCTTCGAGGCCGCCACCCGCAACCTGCTCGCGGCCGAGGCGGAGGCCGGAGTCGGGCACCACGTGGTCCTCTCGATCGTCGCGGTCGACCGGATCGACGTCGGCTACTACGCGGCCAAGCGCCGCCAGGAGAAACTCGCGCTGGCCGGTCCGATCCCGGTGTCGATCCTGCGCGCGACCCAGTTCTTCGAGTTCGCGGTGCAGATGACCGATCGTGCGGTCGGCCCGTTCGTGCCCGCGCCGCGTCTGATCAGTCAGCCGGTGGCGGCCCGCGAGGTGGCGGCCGAGCTGGTGCGGATCGCGGCCGGACCGCCGCTGGGCGACCGGATCGAGCAGATGGCCGGTCCCGAGGAGCTGCGCATCGACCGGCTCGTCCGGCAGATCATCAAGACCCGCGGCCTGCGCCGCGTCGCGGTCCCGATCCGCCTCCCGGGCAAGGCCTGGCGCGAGCAGGCGAACGGCGGCCTGCTGCCGCGGGGCGAGGTCCTGCTCGGCAAAATCCCGTACGCCGAGTGGCTGTCCTCGCCCGACGGCCACGCCACCGCTCCGTCTGCCCCTGCGGCGCCGTCCGCTCCGTCCGCTCCGGCCGCCTGAAAGCTGAGCCGCCTGAAAGCTGAGCCGCCTGAAAAGCTGAGCCGCCGGAAAAGCTGAGCCGCCGGAAAAGCTGACTAGACCGGGATCAGCCGGGCCGCGAAGGCGACCGTGCCGAGGTCCCCCTCGCGCAGCAGCCGGGCCGTCGGGTGCTCGCCCAGGTTCTCGAGCCGGGCCGCGGTCGCCTCGACCAGCTGCGGCTCGGCGTTGAACAGCCGCTTGGCCATCCGGGCCTGCGACGGGCTCAGCTCGGCGAAGGCGCACCGCTGGAGCGCGTTGATCGTCGTCGCGTCGACCGTGCCGGCGATGACCCGCTCGGTGACGATGGTCAGCAGCCACTCCGGCCACCAGCTGTACCGGCCGACCGCGAGGCTCGACCGCACCGCGACGGCCGGGGTCTGACCGGTCCTGAGCAGCCGCAGGGTCAGCTCGTGACCGAAGCCGTCCAGCCGCAGCGCCGACACGAACGCCCGGATCAGCGGCATCCCGCCGGTCACCGGCTCGATCTCGGCCGCCGCCTCGGCCCAGCGCCCGTGCAGCAGCAGGCACTGCGCGTACGCCGCGGCCGTGCCGGCGTCGTCGCCGGTGGCCCGGTCGTTGATCCGCTCGACGGTGGCGACGAGCCGGGCGGTGGCGCCGCTCGCCGCTTCGGCCGCCTCGTCGCTGCCCGGCCGGTTCAGGTGCCGCAGCACCGTCTCGGTGGCGATCTCCGCCTCCCGCCGCAGCAGCGCCGACGGGATGGTGGGCGTGATCACGTCACTGAGCGCGTCGGTCAGCGTCGCCGCATCGAGCCGGTCCGAGCACTCCTCGAACTGGGCCCACCAACTCGCCGGGTGATGGCGCTGGTCGTAGCTGGTCACGTTTCTCCCCCTCGTCAGGTCTGACCATCCGATCGGCCGCGCCGCCGATCCGCTGAGGCCGAGTTTTCCGGCGGTCAGACCATTGGCCGCACGCCACGCCGCCGATCCGCTGAGGGCGAGTTTCCCGGGGTCAGACCTTTGGCCGCGCGGCCGCGCCGCCGATCCGCTGAGGGCGAGTTTTCCGGGGGTCAGACCTTTGGCCGCTCGGCCGTGTCAGGCGATCAGCGGCAGGGCGATCCCGAGCGGCCAGGCGACGACGACCGAGCCCACGGCCGCGATCAGCCAGGCCGGCGCGCCGAGCCGGTTGAGCGCGGCACTCCACAGCGCCTGCCACCCGAACAACAGCACCAGCGGCGGCACCGCCAGCAGCACGAATCCGTGCGTCAGCCCGAGCACGGCCGCCCCGGTGAGCGCCACCACCACGACCGCCGCGACCGCGAGCACGCCGGCCGTGTTCCCGCCGGTGGCCCGCTCGGTTCCGTAGGCGAGCACCCCGAACCCGGCCCACAACACCGGCACCAGCCACCACCGGGCCCCGACCGGCACCGCGTGGGTCAGCCCGAGCTGCGTGGGCACGGCGATGGCCGCCACCGCGTACCCGATCAGCGGAACCAACCGCCAACCCCGGCCTTTCGCACCCGGCGCGAGCGCCGGCCGGCGCCGGATTCCGTACGCCGTGAGCACCACCCCGATCACCAGGGTGTAGCCGACGATGAACCCTCCGATGGCGATCGGCAGCCGATCGGTGGGCAGCCGCGGCGCCACGAGGACCGCCACCGCGGCCGCCCCGGTCGCCACGCCCACCGCCCCGACCGTTCGACGTATCTTCGCAGTTGTCCGGGGTTGTCCGTTCAGCAGCACACGCGCGAGCGGATGGAGCCCGATCAGAAACGCCAAAGTGAGCAGCGCCGTCCCGCTGATCCGGCGCAACGGCGACGGCAGCGGCTGACTGCTGACCGCGCCGCCCACGTTGTGGTCGAGCCAGTCCACGGTCTCCCGGTGAGCCCGCGGCGCATAGAGGATCGAGATGTGTTCGACCCCGGGCACCGCCGACGCCCGCCGGTCCGGGCCGCCGTGCGCCAGCGCGTCGGCCGCCGCGGCCTTGAAGCCGGGAAACTCCAGGCCTCCGTAGAGCAGCAGCAGGTGGGCGGGCCGATCGGTCTGCGCGACCGACGAGCCGGGTAACGAGAGCGCGACCGTCGCCTTCACCGACGGATGGGCGGCCGCATACCGCGTCACCTCGGTCGCCCCCATCGAGTGCCCGACCAGCGCGACCCGCGCCGGGTCGACGTCGGGCAGCGACCGCAGATGAGCCAGCGCGACATCCAGATCGTGCTGCAACGCGGCGACCGACGCGTCGGTCGCCGCCGCGTCGTCCGGCAGGGGAGAGGTGTTGGCCCCGTGGCCCGCGAAGTCGAGCAGCACGACCACGTAGCCCTGGGTCGCCAGCGAGTCACCGAACGGCGCCATCAGCTCGGCCGACCCCGAGAACCCGTGAGCCACCACCACACCGGGCCGTCGCCCGGATCCGGCCGGGTGCACCTCGGAGAGCGGTACGCCGTCGACCGTCACGTGCGTACGCCTCAGGCCGTGGCCGTCGCCGGCCAGCAGGAAGACGCCCAGAAATGCGCTCAGTGCCGTTGCGGCCAGCGTGAACGTCAGCAGACGCCTCAAAGGAGACCGCGGGCGGCGGCCCGGCGCAGCTTGCCCGACGGCGTCTTGGGCAGGGCGCCGGGCGGCAGCACTTTCACCGCGGCCGGACGAACCTGAATCTCGGCCACGACGCGGGAGACCACCTCCCGGGCGACCCGCTCCTCGGCCTCGGGATCGCCGGCCGCGCGCGACTCGACCAGCACCGCGAACGACTCCCGGGCCCGTTGCTCGCCCGCGGTCAGCCGGACCGCGGCGACGTTTCCGCTCCGCACCTCGGGCACGGTCGCCGCGGCCCGCTCGATGTCGGTCGGGTAGATGTTGCGGCCACCCATGATGATCACGTCCTTGCGGCGGCCGCAGACCACGACCTGGCCGTCGACCAGGTAGCCCTCGTCGCCGATGTCGAGCCAGCCCTCCTGGTCGCGGGCCGGCTCGTAACCGGCCGGCGTCAGGTAGCCGTCGGTGACCGAGTCGCCGCGGAGCATGATGCGGCCGACCTCGCGCTCACCGAGCGTGCGGCCGTCGTCGCCGGTCACCCGCACCTCGACGCTCGGGCAGGGGCGCCCGAGCATCGGCAGCCGGCGGATGCCGGTCGAAGCGTCGGAGGACGACGCCCGGCCGTGCGACTCCAGCGAATCCGCGTCGACGACGTCGAGCAGCATCGGATCGGCCATCGCCGACAACGAGATGACCAGCGTGCTCTCGGCCGCGCCGTAGCAGCACTGGACGGCCTCCGGCCGCAGGCCGAACCGGGCCGCCGTGGTAGTGAACGCCCGCATGGTCTCCGGGTCGATCGGTTCGGCGCCGTTGCCGGCGACCTGGAGCGCGGAGAAGTCGAGCGCACCGTCGGGCACCCGGGCCAGCTGGCGGCCGAGGATCGCCCACGCGAAGTTGGGTGCCGTGGTGATCGTGGCGCGGTAGCGGCTCATCAGGTCGGCCCAGAGCAGCGGGCGGCTCAGGAAGTCGGCCGGGGTGACACTGACCAGTTCCATCCCGCTGATCATCGGCAGCAGCAGGCACCCGACCATGCCCATGTCGTGGAACATCGGCAGCCACGACACCATCACGCCGGTCTCGTCGGAACGCAGGTGCCCGGCCGCGTCACGCAGGTTGGAGTAGAGGTTGCGGTGGGTGATGCGGACCGCTTTGGGCTCGGCGGTCGAGCCGCTGGTGAGCTGCAGCAGGGCGGGGGCGTCCTCGGGGGTCTCGACCGGAGTGAAATCGGCGGCCTGCTCGGCGGCCTGGTCGGCGGCCAGGTCGGCGGCCAGGTCGGCGGCCAGGTGGTAAGCGATGCCGTGTGCCTCGAGCACCGGGGCCATCGGCTCGAACGGCGAACCGATGACGACCACGCGGGCGTCGATCATCTTGAGGACCCGGAGCGTGTCGTCGCGCCAGACCTCGAGGTCGGTGCGGGCGGTCGGCTGGTGCAGCATCGTCATGCTGCCGCCGGCCAGCCAGATGGCCTGGGCCACCGGCGCGATCTCGACCGGCGCCCCGGCCAGCACGGCCACCGCCTGCCCGGGCGTCAGGCCGGCCCCGGCCAGCCGGCCGGCGATGCGGCGGGCCAACCGGTGCAGCTCGGTCCACGTCCGACGGACGGGTTCGCCGGGTTCGCCGGTCACCATGCCGGTGCCGGCGCGCTCGGCTATCGCGATCACACCGTCGACGAATCGGCTCATGCGCCCACACTACGAAACCACGGCCGGCGAAGAAACCAGCGCCCGCGAAACCACGGCGGGCGAAGAAACCAGCGCCCGCGAAACCAGGGCCGGCGAAGAAACCAGCGAGCACGAGACCAGGGCCGGCGAAGAAACCGGGCGCCCACGAAGCCGAGGCCGGCGAAGAAACCGGCGCCGACGAAACCGCGGCCGCGCGGGAGCGTCAGATCTCGGTCAGGCCGCCGTCGTGCTCGCGGTATTCCGCGCCGGTCCCGGGGCAGACCCAGACCCCGTCCCCCTTGGCGGTCAGCGGGCGCCCGGCCCGGCCGACCCAGCCCACCCGGCGAGCCGGAACGCCGACGACCAGGGCGAAGTCGGGCACGTCCTTGGTCACCACCGCCCCGGCCGCGACCAGCGCCCAGCGGCCGACGGTCACCGGGGCAACGCAGACCGCGCGGGCGCCGATCGCCGCGCCGTCGCCGATCGTCACGCCGACCGCGGTCCAGTCGTCGCCGCCCTTCAGCCGGCCGTCGGGGGTGACCGCCCTCGGATATTCGTCGTTGGTCAGCACCGCGGCCGGACCCACGAAGACGCCGTCGCCGAGCCGAGCCGGCTCGTAGACCAGCGAGTAGTTCTGCAGCTTGACGTTGTCGCCCACGGTCACGCCGGGCCCCACGTACGCCCCGCGGCCGATGTTGCAGTCCCGGCCGAGCGAGGCACCCTCGCGGATCTGGGCCAGATGCCAGATGCGGGTGCCCGCGCCGATCGCCGCCCGCTCGTCGACGTCGGCGGTCGGCGCGACGGTGACGCCGTCGCGTTCGGTGGAAACCTCGGTCATGTGCGTCCTTTCCGGGCCGACCCTTTCCGGGCCGACCGCCGGCCTTCCCGGGCCGGCTTGCGGCGTTCGCCCGAGATTAGTGGGAAGCGGCGCCGGACGATATCGGAAAGGCGACGTCCCCGGCGACTCTGACCGAAGGTCGTCGTCGCGGCTGACCGTCAGGCCCCCGGCGACCGCCGAAGGTACCGGCTTGCCCTCCCGGCTCCGCCGGATTTCCGTCAGCGATCTGGCGGCGAGCGGAACGGGTCGATAGTTTGCGGACGGACCGGCGCCGTGACGCCGTGCCGTCCGCCATGCACCCGCCCTCGGTTACGCAAGAAGGCCACGCCACGAAGGCCGCGCCACGAAGCCCACGCCACGAAGCCCACGCCACGAAGCCGACCAATCCGCGGCTTCACGAACGAAACGGATTTCCGTGACTCCTCCGCCTGTCGCGTCCGAGCCGATCGGGATCGCCGTCATCGGGGCCGGCTACTGGGGCCCCAACCTCGTCCGCAACTTCCAGGGTTCGGCCGCGTTCCGGCTGCGCTGGCTCTGCGACCTGGACGCCGACCGGGCCCGCCGGGTTCTCGGGGGCTACTCGACCGTGCGGGTCACGGCCGACCTCGACGAGGTGCTGGCCGACCCCGAGGTGCAGGCGGTCGCGATCGCGACCCCGGCCGGCACCCACCTCGCGGTCGCCCTGGCCGCGCTGCGCGCCGGCAAACACGTGCTGGTCGAGAAGCCACTGGCCGCCACCTACGAGGAGGGCCGGCAGCTGGTCGAGGAGGCGGAACGGCTCGGCCTCACGCTGATGTGCGACCACACCTACTGCTACACCCCGGCCGTTCTGCGCATCCGTGAGCTGCTGCACTCCGGCGAACTGGGCGAGCTGCACTTCCTCGACTCGGTGCGGATCAACCTGGGCCTGGTCCAGCGCGACATCGACGTGGTCTGGGACCTCGCGCCGCATGACCTGTCCATTATCGATTTCGTGCTGCCGCCCGGCGTCACGCCGATCGCGGTCGCCGCGCACGGTGCGGACGGCATCGGGGCCGGCCGGGCCTGCGTGGCCTATCTCACGCTCCAGCTCAACAACGGCTCGATCGCCCACATCCACGTCAACTGGCTGTCACCGGTGAAGGTCCGGACGGCCATCTTCGGCGGGTCGAAACGCACGCTGGTCTGGGACGATCTGAACCCGAGCCAGCGCCTGGCGATCTACGACCGGGGCGTCGACGTGGCCTCGCCGGACGAGCTGGGCGATGAGCAGCGGCGTGACATCCTCGTCTCGTACCGCTCGGGCGACATGGTGGCACCGGCCCTCACCGAGCGTGAGGCGCTGCGCACGATGGTCGAGGAATACGCTCGCGCCATCACCACCGGCACGCCCGCGCTCACCGACGGCCGGTCCGGCCTGCGGGTGCTCGAGATCCTCCAGGCCGCCTCGCGCAGCCTGGCCGAGGGCGGAACGATGATCAAGCTCGACGAAGGGCACATGGCGTGACGGGTGTATCGATCGAGGGCACGCGTGCCCTGGTAACCGGCGGAGCGGGCACGATCGGCTCGCACGTCGTCGACGAACTGATCCGGGGAGGGGCGGCCGAGGTCGTCGTCCTCGACAACTTCGTCCGGGGCCGGCGGGAAAACCTGGCCTGGGCGAGCGCCAACGGACCGGTCCGCCTGGTCGAGGGCGACATCCGCGACAAGGACCTGGTCCGCGAGGTGACGGCGGGCAAGGACCTGGTGTTCCACCTCGCCGCGATCCGCATCACGCAGTGCGCCGAGGAGCCCCGGCTGGCCAACGAGGTGCTGGTCGACGGCACGTTCAACGTGGTCGAGGCGGCCGCCGCCGAGGGCGTCAAGAAGCTGATCGCCTCCTCGTCGGCCTCGATCTACGGCCTGGCCGAGGAGTTCCCGACCACCGAGCGCCACCACCCGTACAACAACGACACCTTCTACGGTGCCGCCAAGGCCTTCAACGAGGCGATGCTGCGCAGCTTCCACAGCATGTCCGGCCTGGACTACGTGGCCCTGCGCTACTTCAACGTCTACGGCCCCCGGATGGACATCTACGGCCTCTACACCGAGGTGCTGATCCGCTGGATGGAGCGCATCGAGTCGGGCACAGCGCCGCTGATCCTCGGCGACGGCCTGCAGACCATGGACTTCATCCACGTGGCCGACATCGCCCGCGCCAACATCCTGGCCGCCCGCGCCGACGTCACCGACGACGTGTTCAACGTGGCGAGCGGCACCGAGACCAGCCTCAAGGAGCTGGCCGCGGCGCTCAGCGAGGCGATGAAGTCCGACCTCGCGCCCGAGCACGGCCCGGCCCGCGCGGTCAACGGCGTCACCCGCCGGCTCGCCGACACCGGCACCGCCGCCGACAAGCTCGGCTTCCGCGCCGAGATCGGCCTGAACGACGGGCTGCAGGGCCTGGTCGAGTGGTGGCGGGCCAACCGGGACAGCGTCGCGTGATGAGCGAACGCAGGATTCCGGTCATGATCCCGATGCTGGGCGAGGAGGAGGCGCAGGCCGCGGCCGACGCCGTCCGGTCCGGCTGGGTCGCCCAGGGCCCGCGGGTCGCCCGCTTCGAGAAGGAGTTCGCCGCTCTGGTCGGTGCCGGGCACGGCGTCGCGGTGAGCTCCTGCACCACCGGCCTGCACCTGTCGCTGGTGCTCCTCGGCGTCGGCCCGGGCGACGAGGTCGTCGTGCCGTCGCTGTCGTTCATCGCCACCGCCAACGCGGTCCGCTACGTCGGGGCGACCCCGGTCTTCGCCGACGTCGAGCTGGCCACCGGCAACCTCACCGCCGAGACGATCGACGCGGTGCGCACCCCGCGGACCCGGGCGATCATCGCGGTCCACCAGGGCGGCGTGCCGTTCGACACGGCCGCGCTCCGCAAGGCGGCCGACGGGTGGGGGGTTGCGCTGGTGGAGGACGCCGCCTGCGCGGCGGGTTCCACGGCGTACGGCGAGCCGGTGGGCGCCGGAGCCCGCATCGCCGCCTGGTCGTTCCACCCCCGCAAGGTCATCACGACCGGCGAGGGCGGCATGGTCACGGTCGACGACGCCGACGCGGCCACACGGCTGCGCCGGCTGCGCGAGCACGGCATGAACGTCTCCGCCGCCGACCGGCACGCCAGCTCCCAGCCGGTGCTCGAGGCCTACCTGGAGACCGCCTACAACTACCGGATGACCGATATCCAGGCCGCGGTCGGGCTGGTCCAGCTCGGCCGGCTGCCCGGCCTGGTCGCCCAGCGGCGGTCGCTGGCCGCCCGCTACCACGAGCTGCTGGCCGGCCTCGACGGCTTGGTCCCGGTCCGCGATCCGGCCCACGGGCAGACCAACTACCAGTCCTTCTGGGTGCTGCTCGACGGCTTCCCGGCGGGCCGCGACGAGGTGCTGGCCGAACTGGCCACCCGGGGCGTCTCGGCCCGGCGGGGCATCATGGCCGCCCACCTCGAGCCGGCCTACGCCGACGCCACGCCGGCCCCGCTGCCGGTGACCGAGCGGCTGACCCGCGACTCGCTGATCCTGCCCCTGCATCACGCCCTGACCGACGACGACCAGGACTACATCGTCGGCATCCTGCGCGAGCTCGCTGTTCGCTAGCTCCCCGCCCGTACGGAAAAAGCGGCCGTCGCCCGGAAAGGGCGACGGCCGCTTCTTGTCCGTCAGTTGACGACGGCGGGGGACCAGGCGTCCTGGATGAACAGCCGGGGTGCGCCGCTGCCGTCGGCGTTCACCATCCAGACGTCGCTGGCCGAGGGGCCGGTGCCGGTGCGGGGCAGGCCGTAGAGGACGTGGTCGTTGTCGAGCCACTCCACCTGGTCGTCGACGCTGTGCTTCTCGCTGAGGATGGTGGCCTTGCCGGTGGCGAGGTCGTAGACGGCGATCTGCCACTGCCCGGTCGGGTGCCCGTTGCGGGTCTTGAAGGCGACCCGGGTGTGGTCGGGGGAGACCGACGGGCACTCCGCGTCCTCCCGCAGCGAGGTCAGGGTCTGCGCCGACAGGCTT
>DASWRZ010000453.1:0-7912 GCA_036402935.1 Actinoplanes sp. | reverse complement strand
AGATCCGCGACGGCATGGTGCGCGCCGAGGCCGGAGCGGTCTGGGGGCCGATCGCCGAGCAGGCGAGCGCCCACGGTCTCGCCGCCCAGCACGGCTCGTCACCGGACGCCGGCGTGGTCGGCTACACGCTCGGTGGCGGCGTCAACTGGTACGGCCGGTCGAGGGGGCTGGCCGTCAACACCGTGACGGCGGTCGAGCTGATCACCGCCGAGGGCTCGCTGGTGCGGGCGGACGCCGAGCACGAGCCGGACCTGTTCTGGGCGCTGCGCGGAGGCGGCGCCGCGAACTTCGGCCTGGTGACGGCCTTGGAGTTCTCGCTGTTCCCGCTCAAGTCGGTCTACGCCGGAATGATGCTGTGGGACCAGCGGGACGCCTACCAGGTGCTCAGCCGCTACCAGGAGGTGGTGTCCGAGGCGCCGGAGGAGATCACCCTGTCGTACCGGCACCTGAACTTCCCGCCGATCCCGCAGGTGCCGGAGCCTTTCCGCGGGCGCAACCTGGTGATCATCGACGGGGCGGTCCTCGGCGGTTCTCCGGAGTCCCTGGTCAAACCGTTCCGCGAGCTGTCGCCCGAGGTGGACACGTTCGCCGACGTCCCGCCTTCGGCCGTGGTCCGCATCCACATGGACCCCGAGCAGCCCACGCCCGGCTGGGGCCGTTCGGCATTGCTGGACGCCTTCCCGGCGGCCGCGGTCGACCGGCTGATCGAGGTGGCCGGCATCGACTCCGGCAACGACCTCGCCTTGGCCGCGGAGGTCCGGCACCTGGGCGGCGCGATGGCCCGTCCAGTGGCCGACGGGGGTGCGCTGAGCGCGATCGACGGCCAGTTCCAGCTGGTCTCCGGCGGCATGATGATCGGTGACTTCGCGCCGCAGACCCTGCTGCACACCCAGCGGGTGATCGACGGCCTGGGCGAGTGGTCGCGGGGCCGCGAATACCTGAACTTCCAGGAGGAGAAGGTCGACCCGTCGAGGGCGTTCGACGACGCCACCCTGGCCCGCCTGCGGGAGATTCACGGCCGGGTCGACCCGGGCCGGGTGTTCCAGGCTAACCACGAGCTCTTCTGATTCGGCCGTTCGGCGGCGGCATCGTCCGGCGTCAGCCGGCGGTGCCGCTCATCGCAGCCCTCGATCGGCCATGCCGATCAGCCACTCGAAACTCTGGTCCACGTCGGCCGACCACTGGAATCCGTTGGCCGCCTGCAACGTCGCGAACCCGTGGAACAGGCTGCGCACGGCCCTCAGCGCATGGTCGAGGTTTTCCGGCTCGATCGGATAGGAGCGCAGAACCGCCCGGAACGAGCCCAGCGCCCGCTCACCCGCCTCGGCGAGGGCTTCGTCCGGCACCACACCGATCGTGGCCGCATAGCGACCCGGATGAGCCAGCACGTAGCCCCGGAAGGCCCGCGCGGCCGCGGCCAGCGCATCGCGCCCCGCGTAGCCCTGGATGGCCGCGCCCACCGCATCGGCCGCCTCGTCGAGGGCCAGCGCCGCGATCCGCCGGTTCAGGTCCTCCTGGCCCGCGATGTGCTTGTAGAGCGACGGCGTCCGCACCCCGAGCCGCTCCGCCAGCAGCCCCATCGTCAGCCCGGCGAACCCGACCTCGTCGGCCAGCGCCGCCCCGGCCGCCACGACCGTGGCCGTGTCCAGTCCCGCCCTAGGCACGGGCTCCCTCCAGGATCAACGCGACCACCCGCTCCGGGTACTGCACGTGCGGGTAGTGCCCCGCGCCCTCGATCATCTCAAGCCGCCCCAGCCCGGCCGGCAGGCCGGCCACGATCGCCCTGCCCTCGGCTTGCGGCTCGGCCCAGTCGGGGTCGAGCGTGCCCTCGACGATCAGCACCGGGCACCGAACGTTCGCCAGCTGCGCCCCCGCATCGGTCGGCGCGCTCCGGCCCATCTTCTGCATGGCCTTCATCCGGCCCGGCTCGCGCATCATGGCGTCGATCGCGGCGAGGCGGGCGTCCCAGTCGGCCGGCCGCCGCCCCGGGTAGGCGACGTCCAGGTAGCCGCGCCACATCCGCACGCTGCCGAAGATGCCGGCGCCGAGCAGCCGCAGCGCACCCCGCCGATAACGGCCGACCAGAAAGTCGCCGGGGCGGATCTGCTGCCCACGCGTGAACGGCGCCAGCTCCACGACGGCCGTGACCAGCGAGGGCTCCAGCGCCGCGGCGATGGTGACGGCCCCACCCGAGATCGAGTGCCCGACCAGCACGGCCGGACCCCCGAGGTGGTTGATCAGGGCGATCAGGTCACGCGCGATTTCCGTACGCGAGTAGCCCTCCCACACCGCACTCGACTCCCCGCACCCCCGCAGGTCGACGGCCGCGACCCGATAGCCGGCGGCGACCAGCGCCGGCGCCACGAACCGGTACGCCTCCTTGCTGTCACCCATCCCGTGCGCGAGCACGATCAGCGGCCCCTCACCGGCCACTTCGTAGGCCAGCGTCCCGCCCTCGACATCCAGCTTCATGACAACCTCCAGCGCTTGGCTAACTACGTTAGCTAAAAGCTAATCCCGTTAGCCAGAACTGTCAACGCGGCCCGATGCGACCGCGATCACGGTTGCCGCTGAGAACGGTCCCCTTCGACGGCGGCGCCCGGCGGGCGATCCTCGACGCCACCCCCGCCTACCGTGGCGGTCAGCGCCGTCGGGTCGGGCACTGGATAGAGAGCCCACCGGCGGGCAGCGCGGGCCTGGGCGAGGAATGCCGGCACCCGCCGCGAGGTGACGGACCGGGCGATCAGCGTCCCGGCTTCGTCTTCGAGGAATCCCTGATAGGACTCGGCCGGGAGCGGCGTGTAGTGCTTCGTCTCGGTAGCGGCCGGCGGCTCCGTGAAGACGGTGATCTCCGCGAATGCCGGGGCCGACTGCACCCAGTGCCACGCGGGATGTCACGACAGCCCGACCCGATAGTGGGATGGTTCGCGGCTGGGGAACGTACGCTTTCTCCAGCCGCGAACCCGAGGAGCCCGCAACCTTGCCCCGCCTTCCATGGCATCAGCTGCCGCCAAGCGTCCGAGCGGCCGTCGAGCACCGCACCGGCCCGATTCTGCGGGTGAGGCCGGTGGACGCCGGGGTGATCTCGGACGTGGCGGCAGTTCTCGAGACCAGCAGCGGCCTTGTCTTCTGCAAAGGGGCTTCAGCCGGCAATCCGATGGGTTGGATGCATCGCAACGAAGCCCGAATCAATCCCCACCTGCCTGTGCAGATGCCGCGACTTGAGTGGCAGGTCGAAAGTGACGGCTGGCTGCTGCTCGGATTCGACTACGTTGACGGCCGGCACCCCGGCCTGAGCCCCGGGTCGCCGGATCTGCCAGCCGTGGCCGCCGCCTTGAGCGCGATGGCCACGACGCTGACGCCGTGTCCGGCGGTCAAGGTGCAGGCAGCCACTGCCCGCTGGGCGGACTGGATTTCGCCCGAGGTGGTCGACGGCGACACGCTCGTGCACACCGATGTCACGCCATTCAACTTCTTGATCCATCGAGGCGGTGTGACGGTCGTGGACTGGTCGATGCCCTGCCGGGGCGCCGTCTGGATCGATACCGCCCTCATGATCATTCGGTTGATCCGTGCCGGCCACAGCCCTGAGCAGGCGGAGGCCTGGGCCGGTCAAATCACCGCCTGGCACGCAGCCCAACCCGAGTCGATCGACGCCTTCGCGGCCGGTATCGCGATGCTGAGTCGTGAACGGCGGAGCCAACGGCCGTCTTCCAGCCACCTCGGCCCGCTCGCTGACTCGGCCGACTGCTGGGCCCAGCATCGGAGCGCCGCGCGGCCACGCGCCGGAACGCCCTATGCGTGAGACGCTCCGGCGACGCTGCCGCGGGAATCGCAGGCCGCGGTACCGGCGCACGAACAGTCGCGTCGACGTTTGCAGAGGTCAAGTGGATCGGGGCGGGCCGTGGACGAGGTGCCGGGAATCAGCAGGATGTTCGGTGACCGGTGCAGGAGCCAGGCCAGGGCGACCGCCATCGGCGTCGCCTCCAGCCGGGCGGCGACGGCCGACAGCGCCGACGACTGCAGCGGGCTGAAACCGCCGAGCGGGAAGAACGGGACGTAGGCGACGCCCTGGGCGGCCAGGGCGTCGATCAGCTCGTCGTCCCGGCGGTCGGCGAGGTTGTACATGTTCTGCACGCACACGATCGGCGCTGTCGACGGCGCCTCGGCGACCTGCTCCGGCGTCGCGTTGCTCACCCCGAGATGGCGGATCAGGCCCTCCCGACGCAGGTCGGCCAGCGTCCCGAGCGCCTCCGCCACCGAGCCGGGCCGAGGTTCCAGGCGTTGCCGAGGCGGAGGTTGACCACGTCGAGCACCTCCAGGCCGAGGTGCGAGAGGTTTCGCGTACGGCCCGGCGCAAGTCTTCCGGTCGGCGGGCCGGGGGCCACCCGCCCTGCTCGTCGCGGGTCGCGCCGACCTTGGTCACGACGTGCAGCGACGCCGGGTACGGGTACAGCGCCTCCCGGATCAGCCGGTTGGTGACGTGCGGCCCGTAGGCGTCGGCGGTGTCGATGTGGGTGATGCCGAGGTCGACGGCCTCGCGGAGGACGGCCGGCGCGCCCTCGTGGTCGGCGGGCGATTCCATCACCCCAGCCGCAACCTGCTCGACCGGATCTCCGACAAAGGGGTCGCGCTCGTCCTCGCCGGACTGGGCAGCGGCGCTGACTGCGCCGGTGAGCCGCGGCCGATGCGCGGCCTCAAGATGTGGGCTCGGACGCATATGGACGACGTGTTCGCCGGCCGCGCGACGTACGACCGACGGGACCGCCCAGCCGGGTGACGGCCACGCCGGTCAGGCAGAGCGCGCCGCCCACCAGGGCGAGCCACGACGGCGCCTCGCCGAGGACCAGCCACGACAGCAGCACGGCGATCCCGGGCACGAGGTACGACGATGACGAGAGGCGGCCGGCGGTGGTGCGCTTCAACGCGTACGCCCAGGTGCCGAAGGCGATGGCAGTGGGAAAGACCCCCAGATAGATGACGCCGAGGCTCGCGGAGGCGGGAGCCGACGCGGCCTCGCGGATCAGGCCGGGCGCGAAGGGCAGGCAGACCACGGCGCCGAAGAGGCAGCCCAGCCACGTCGCCGAGAAGGCGCCGACCGAGCCGAGGGCACGTTTCTGGAGGAGGACGCCGACGGCGTAGAGGGCGGCGGCGCCGAGGGCGAACAGGACGCCGGCCAGGTCGTGGCGGCCGGTCGAGGTGGCCACGGCGATGACCGCCACGCCGGCGAAGGCGACGGCCAGGCCGGCGATCAGGCTTCGGGGGAAGCCCTCGCCCAGGTAGAGGCCGGCCAGGACGGCGATGAGGATCGGACCGACGTTGACGATCAGAGCGGCGGTGCCGGCGTCGAGGTGGCGTTCGGAGGCGTTGACGAGTACAGCGTAGAGGCCGAACCAGAGCGCGCCGTAAGCGATCACCAGGAGGAGTGGACGGCCACGTGGCAGGCGTGGGCGCACCACCAGGGCGACCGCGGAGAGGGCGACCGCGCCGGCCAGCATGCGGCCGAGGGCCAGGGCCCCGGGACTGTAGTCGGGACCGATCGCGCGGATCACGATGAACGCGGACGCCCACAGCAGCATCGTGACGCCCGCGGCGGCCAAGGCCCAATGACGACTCATGACGATCACGCTCCCGCGAAGGACTATGAAGGACAAGCAAATCTTTCTGGAGAACTGTTAAGTTGCACTACATGATTGACGTTCACCGCCTGCGCGTGTTCCGCGCCGTCGTTGCCAGTGGCTCGGTCAACGCCGCGGCCGGCAACCTGGGCTACACCGCCTCCGCGGTCAGCCAGCACGTCGCCGCCCTCCAGCGCGAGACCGGCCTCACCCTGCTCGCCCGCAGCGGCCGCGGCGTCGAGCCGACCGCGGTCGGGCTCGCGCTCGCCGCCGAGATCGACGACGTGCTGGCCCGGCTCGGCGACGTCGAGGCGTTCGTGGGCGACCTGCGCGACGGGCGCACCGGGTCGCTGTCGATCGCGTACTTCGCGTCGGTCGGCTCGGCCTGGATGCCGACCGTCGCCCGGGCGCTGCTGCAGGAGTTCCCGACCCTGCGGCTCGACCTGGCCCTGCGCGACGACCTGAGCACCGGTCCGGGCAAGCGTCCCGACGTGCAGATCGTGGTCGCGCCGGCCGGCTTCACGGGCACCCGCGAGGCGCGCGCCCACCACCTGCTCGACGATCCGTACGTCGCGCTGGTGCCGGCCGGCCACCCGCTGGCCGGCGCGGACGGGGTGGAACTGTCACGGCTCGAGAAGGACCGCTGGATCGACAACGACGTCGCCCAGGGCTGGTGCCGGCGCAATCTGCTGGAGGCGTGCCGCGCGGCGGGTTTCCGGCCGTCGTTCCGGGTCGAGGCGCACGACTACCAGAGCGCGATCGCCTTTGTGGAGGCCGGAATCGGGATCACCGTGCTTCCCCGGCTGGGCGCGATCCGCCTGCCCGAGGCGGTGACGACCGTTCCGGTCACCGGTCCGACGCCGTTACGCTCGATCTTCGCTCTCGTGCAGACGTCGGCCGAGTCGGCGCCGCCCGCTCGACGCGCTCTCTCGGTGCTTCAGGAGTGCGCCGCCGCCTAGAGCCGCCTCGACCCGCCTAGATCCAGACCGCCGGGGCCCTCCCCCGTTTCAATTCTCGCGGAAAAATGAAGATCGTGGGGGGCGCCTGTGGACAACCGGTGGCTACTCCTCCTCGTCCTCCGGAAACACCTGGATCGCCCGCGACGCCGCGTCCAGAATCGGCTGCGTGTCGACCTCGGCCCGCGACTCGGCGATCCCCTTCCACGGCCACTCCACCACCAACGTCATCGGCCCGGCCGGCGGCAACGGCCACACCCAATAGCGCATGTCGGAACGCCGCCCACCACCCCCACCGCCCTGCTGCATCAGCACCGGCGGCGAGAGCGACGCATCCGGCGCGACATGCCGCTCGCCCAGGTTCGTGGCCGAGGTGCCGTCGGCGAACTGCACCCCGAACCGCAGGAACTCGTCCGGAACCGCGTCGCCCGGCTGCGGCCTCTCGTGCAGATGGTGGAACACCATTCCCCGGCCCCGCCGATCCTCCCGCCGGAGCAGCACGGTCAGGGTCATCTCGAACCCGTTCGGATAGGCCCGGAACCCGCTCACCCCCACCGCGGCCTCGTCCGACCGCGCCACCACCAGTTCCCCCGGCGCCACCCCGCCGATCGCCGCCTCGGGCCGGTCCCAGACCGGGCGCCGGCGGCGCGGTGGTTCCGGCGGGGGCGGCGTCAACCGCCGGTTTTCGAAAAACCCCATGCCGGTCACCCTCCCACGTCAGGGCGCCGGCCGGGGGTACGCGCGTTCGGCCAGGGGCGGCCCGCAGAAGGGACGGCCCGCAGAATCGGCTAGGGGGATCGGTCATGTCCCCAGTCTCGCGCCCGCCGCCCGGCCGTGGCTGGCGGGAATCGGACTTCGGGTCAGGCCGAAGCATCCCAGGACGACCAGCGCGTGACGGCGATGTGCAAAAACGGTCCGCCGAGCGAGACGTCCCGATACTGCGGATACTTCGCCACCAGCGCCGAGAGCGCGGACGCGGACGACTCGAGAACCGAACAGATCCCGTCCGCCCGCACCCACCACAGCTGTGACCAGTCCGGCGAATACGAGTCGACCAGCACACTCACCCGGGGATTCGCGGCGATGTTGGCCAGCCGCCTCAAGGACCGCGACCGCTTGGGCTTGCCGTCGACCGCCGAACAGATCGTGTCCCCCTCGACCGCGAACACGATCGGCACGACGTGCGGCGCCCCGTCCGCCGACACCGTCGCCAGCCGTGCCACCGGCGCGGCCGCGAAGCGAGCGACCGGATTCATCGGCCGGTCAGTTCCCCGATCGCGGCTTCCCACTTCTCCAACGCCGGCTCGACCTTGCTCCACGGCCCCGACGGCAGCCAGC
>DASWRZ010000452.1:0-23665 GCA_036402935.1 Actinoplanes sp. | reverse complement strand
CGGCGCCGGATCATCTGGATGTGCCGGTCCTGCTGGAGGATCTCGCGGGAGATGTTCAGCGACAGGTCGGCCGCGTCGACCACGCCCTTGACGAAGCGCAGGTAGTCGGGGATCAGCTCGGAGCTGTCGTCCATGATGAAGACGCGCTTGACGTACAGCTGAAGCCCGCGACGGGCGTCGCGCTGGAAGAGGTCGTGGGGTGCCCGGGAGGGCAGGAAGAGCAGGGCCTCGTATTCGAACGTGCCCTCGGCCTTCATGTTGATGATCTCGAGCGGGTCGGTCCAGTCGTGGCTGATGTGCCGGTAGAACTGGTGGTACTCCTCGTCCGACACCTCGGAGCGCGGGCGGGCCCAGAGCGCCTTCATTGAATTCAGTGTGTCGACCTGCTCACCCGAACGCATCCGGATGGGGAACGAGATGAAGTCCGAGTAGCGCTTGACGATCTCGCGGATCTTCGGCTCGGCGGCGTAGTCGTGGAGCGCGTCCTCGGTGTCCTCGGGCCGCAGGTGGACCGTCACGCTGGTGCCGACCGGCGCGTCGGGCGCGTCGTCGATCGTGAAGGTGCCCTCGCCCGCCGACTCCCAGCGGGTGCCGTGGCCCTCGGTGCCGGCCCGGCGGGTGACCAGGGTGACCTTGTCGGCGACCATGAACGTCGAGTAGAAACCGACGCCGAACTGGCCGATGAGGTCGGGGCTCTCCTTGGCCTCCTTGAGTTTGGCCAGCAGCTCGGCGGTGCCCGACTTGGCGATCGTGCCGATCAGCTCGACGACCTCTTCGTGGGTCATGCCGATGCCGTTGTCGCGCACGGTCAGCGTGCGGGCCTCGGAATCCGCCTCGATTTCGATGTGCAGATCCGAGGTGTCCGCCTCGAGCCCGTCCTGCAGCGTGGCCAGACGCAGCTTGTCCAGGGCGTCCGAGGCGTTCGAGATGAGCTCCCGCAGGAAGATGTCCTTGTTCGAATAGATCGAGTGGACCATCAGCTGCAGTAACTGCCGTGCCTCGGCCTGGAACTCCAACGTCTCCATCGCGTCAACTCCCGTGTGTGTATGTCTTGCTCACACGGATGGTATTGCTAACACCCGGGGCCGGCGGCGAGGCCCTCGACGATCCGGTAGGCCGAGATGTCGCCCTGGACGAGTCCGCGAAGGTCTGCGATCGACTTCGGGTCGCGGTCGTTGATCGAGACGTAGGCGACGATCGCCTCGTTCACCGCGCGGCAGTCGGCCTGCGCGGCGACCACTCGGGCCCGGTGCTCCACATCCTTCGGCTTGAACGCAGCGTAAGAAACGCCGGCGATACTGGCGGTTACGGCTGAGGCTACTGCGAGATGGATCAACTGCACGGAGGCAGCGTAGGTGACATGACGTTGAGTGATCACCTGTCCGATAGGATGATCATCCTGACCGCGAGTCTCACTCTCGGTAAATCTCCTAATCCTCGCCCCGGGCCGCGAAAGCCGCTCGGTAGGACTCCGGGGTCACGCCGCGCGCCCGCCGGAAGTGCCGGCGCAGCGTGTCCGTGCTGCCGAAACCGCAGCGCCGGGCGACCGCGGCGATCGTCGCCCGGTCGGACTCCAGCAGCTCCTCGGCCCGGCGGATCCGCTGATCACGGACCCAGGCGGCGGGCGTGGCGCCGGTCGCGGCGGCGAAGTGCCGGACGAAGCCGCGCGGCGACATCGCGGCCCGCGCGGCGAGCGCGCCGACCGAGAGGTCGGCATCCAGGTGCCCGGTCACCCATTCGAGCAGGTCGCCGAAGGAGGTCGGTTCGGCTTGCGGCGTACGCGTGAACTGCGCCTGCCCGCCGGAACGGTGCGCCGGCACCACCAGCTCGCGGGCGACGCGGCCGGCCACCTCGGCACCGTACTCCCGCCGGACCAGGTGCAGGCACAGGTCGATCGCGGCCGACGATCCGGCGCTGGTCGCGACCGGGCCGTCGACCACATGAATGCGGTCGGGGACGACGGTGACGGCCGGGTGCGTGCGGGCCAGCTCCTTCGCGTACGCCCAATGGGTCGTGGCCGTCCGTCCGTCGAGCAGCCCGGTTTCGGCCAGCACGAAGGCGCCCGTGCACACCGCCGCCACGGTCGCGCCCCGTCCGGCCGCCCTTCGCAGCGCCGCCACGAGATCGGGCCCCGGCGGTGCCACCGGCGGGCTCGCCCCGGTCACCACGATCAGGTCGGCGGTTTCGAGGCGTGCCCAGCCGTCGGTCGGCGTGACCTCGAAGCCGGTCGAGGTCCGCAGCGGTCTCCGGTCGGCGGCGCACACCGCGTACCGGAAACGGGGCAGGCCGGGATCGATGCGCGGGAGGCCGAAGATCTCGCTGAGGATGCCCAGTTCGAAGGCGGGCACCGGCTCCGCGACCACGACGGCGACGTCGGAGAGCATTGGCAGATTCTGCGGCAGGTGTGGCAGAACCGCCACCGACGGCGGGGCAAACAAGACTTATGACCTCCATCGGCCCGCTGCTCATCGTCTACGTCGTCTGGGGCTCGACCTACCTCGCGCAGAAGGTCGGCCTGGAGGGCGTGCCGCCGCTCACGCTCAACGCCGTACGCTTCCTGGTCGCCGGAGCCCTGCTGTTCGCCTACTGCCTGGCCCGCCGCTGGGCCCGTCCGACCGCCGCCCAGTGGCGAGCCGGCGCGATCCAGGGCCTGCTGCTGCCCGCGGCCGGCACCGGCGGCGCCGCCTGGTCCGAGCAGGCGCTGCCGTCCGGCGCCACCGCGCTGCTGCTCGCCACGATCCCGCTCTGGATCGTGGTCGGCCGCCGGTTCGCCGACCGGGAACGGATCGGCCCGGCGGTCGCCCTCGGCCTGCTCGCCGGGCTCGCCGGAGTGGCCGTGCTGTCCCGGCCGTCGGGCGCCGGCGGCGTGCTCGCCACCGTGGTCGCGCTGGCCGGGGCCGCCTGTTGGGGCCTCGGCACGGTCTACGCCGGTCACGCTCCCCGCCCCCCGCACGCGCTGCAGGCCAGCGCGATGGAGATGCTGGTGGCCGGCGCTGCCCTGACCGTGCTCGCCCTCGTCTCCGGCGAGGCCGGGCGGATCCACCTGACCGGACGCTCCGTGACCGCACTCGGCTACCTGATCGTGTTCGGCAGCCTCGTCGCCTACACCGCGTACACCTGGTTGCTCGACCACGTCGCGCCGCGGGTCGCCGGAACCTACGCGTTCGTCAACCCGGTCGTGGCGGTACTGCTCGGGGCGTGGCTGCTCGGCGAGCCGCTCGGGGCCCGGGAGATGATCGCCACCGCCATGATCGCGGTGGGGGTCGCCCTGATCGTTCTGGCCCCTCCAGTCACCGCCGAGCGGGATTTCGCGTTGCAGAAGGGGTGAAACGACGCATTCTGCTGGTCGGCGCCGGCGCGATCACCCTCGCGGCCGCGATCTCCGGCTACCGGCACCGGCTGCCCGGGTTCGACCCGGTCATCCCGGCCGCACCGACCGGCGACGAACGGGTCGAACAGCGCCGCTCGATCATGCGCGGCAAGACGGTCGACTTCTACTCGGCGGTGCCGGCAGGCTACGGCGACGGCGAAGGCCTGCCGATCTGCCTGGTGCTGCACGGCGGTACGGCCCGGCCGGCCGATTTTCCCCGGCTCGGCTTCGGCCGATTCCTCACCGACGCCGTACGCCGTGGAGCGCCCCCGTTCGTCCTCGCCGGCGCCGACGGGGACCGCCTCTCGTGGCGCCCGGCGGGCGGCGACGACCCGCAGCGGATGGTGCACGAGGAAATCCCGCTGTGGTGCAAGGAGCGGGGCTTCGACGTGTCCCGGCGGACGCTGTGGGGCTGGTCGATGGGCGGCTACGGCGCCCTCTCGCTGGCCGAGGCGTTCCCGGGCTGGGCCTCGGCGGTGGCCGCCTTCTCGCCCGCCGCGAGCCCCGGCGACGACGTCTTCGAGGCGGCCGGCCTGCTGCGGGGCACTCCGGTCGGGCTGTGGTGCGGGCGGCAGGACCCGCTGTTCGACAGCGTCTCGGCGCTCCGCAAGGCGCTGCCCGAACCGGCCGTGGCGGGCTCTTTCACCGACGGCCGCCACAACATGGACTACTGGTCGCGGCAGATTCCGGCCGCCTTCGACTTTCTGGGGCGCCGCTTGGGGCGATGATCCGCAAGAATGAGTCCGTGGTCACCGAGATGATGCTTCCGGTCAACGGCATCGAGATCTGTGCCGAGACCTTCGGCGAACGCTCCGATCCGGCCGTCCTCCTGATCGGCGGCGCGGCCTGCTCGATGGACTGGTGGGCCGACGAGTTCTGCCGCCGCTTGGCGGCCGGCGGCCGCTACGTCATCCGGTACGACCACCGCGACACCGGCCGCACGACGTCGTTCCCGGTCGGCGACCCCGGCTATTCGGGTGTGGACCTGGCGCACGACGCGCTGGGCGTGCTCGACGCGCTGCACATCCACCGGGCGCATCTGGTCGGGCAGTCGCTGGGCGGGATGCTGGCGCAGCGGCTGGCGTTGGAGCGCCCGCATCGCGTCCTGTCCCTGACCCTGATCTCGACCAGCCGTGGCCCGCGTTCCTCGCCGCCCTCGGCGCCGCCTGCTTCGCCGCCCTCGGCACCGCCTGCCTCGCCGCCCTCGGCACCTGCCTCTCCGCCGGAGGAGGCTCCCGAGCATCCGGACTGGAGCGACCGTCGGGCGACGGTCGACCACATCGTCGAGAGTGTCAGGTCGATCGGCGGAGCTTTCACGGCCGAGGAACCTCAATTGCGCCGCCTCGCCGAGCGGGTCTACGACCGCACCAACGACATGGCGGCCAGCCAGACCAACCACTTCATCATCGCGCCCGGCCCGGCCTATCGTGACCGTCTGGGCGAGGTCAAGGCCCCCACGCTGGTGCTCCACGGCACCCAGGACCCGTTCTTCACTCCGGCCAGTGCCGAGGCCCTGGCCGCCGCGATCCCCGGCGCCCGCCTGATCTGGCTCGAAGGCGTAGGCCACGAATACGCTCCGGAAGCCCTCTGGCCGATCGTCCTCGAAGCGATTCTGAGTCAGGCGCGCTGACCCCGGCCAGAAAGCTCAGGCGCGCTGACCCCGGCCAGAAAGCTCAGGCCCGCTGACCCCGGCCAGAAAGCTTAGGCCCGCTGACCCCGGCCAGAAAGCTCAGGCCCGCTGACCGCCGGCGGAGAGCCGAGGTCAGACCTGCTGCCCGCGCCGGATGGCCGCCACCAGCACTTCCGGCGGGCCCAGCCATCGCACCACCTCGGCCGTGTCCCGAGCCGCCGGCTGGTGCGAGTTGATGTACCGCGCCACGGTGACCATCAGCTCGTCCCGAAGGCGCGGCGTCAGACCCTCACTGTGCGACCAGAGCTCCCCGAGATAGTCCAGGACCACCGCCTCGGCCCTGGTCAACTGCGCCGTCGTCGTCATGTCCCCAGCATTCGCGCCGCACCCACCCGCCGGCATCGGTCCCTGGTTCCAATTCGCACCCCCACCCCTAAGACTTTCGGCCGACCCCGGACGGTGCCCGAGGGCCACGGAACCGCTCAGCGCACAGTCGGTTTCCCGGGCGCCTCTGATGCGCCGCGCCCAGCGGCCGCTGCGCCGAGTCTGGATGTTGTCGGACGTGCGGCTCTAGGTGGCGAGGTTGCGCAGGAAGACGCCGATGTTGCGGAACGCGTCGGCGAGGCCGTGGCCGATGCCTTGGGCGATGTCCGCGGCGGGTCCCGGGTTGGTGCCGATATAGAAGATGACGAGAATGAGGACGATCCAGCCGATGACCTTCTTCATCTGACCGGCTCCCTTCCGCGACCGGGCGGTGGCCTACATGATCGTGGCACGTCCGCGCATGTAGTCGGCGGATCTTCACCCGTGCGGCGTGGTGACGAACAGGTTGTCGGCGTTCGACCAGCACACGGCCTTCAACCAATCGCCGCCCAGGTTCAGTCGTTCGAGCGACTCGAGCTGGTGGGCGTACGGGTACGGGATGGTCGGGAAGTCGCTGCCCAGCAACACCTTGCCGGCCAGGCCCAGGTCGCGCAGCCGAGGCCGCAGCGCGGGCGGGAACGGCGCCATCTGTTCGAAAAAGTCCGTGAACGCCATGGTCGTGTCCAGGCAGACCCGTTCGTAGCGGTCGGCCAGGTCGAGGAAGTCCGTGTATTCGGGTGCCCCCGCGTGGGCGATCACGACGGCCAGGCCGGGGTGCCGGGCCAGGACCGAACCGATCGGCCCCGGCCCGGTGAAGCCGTGAGCCACCGGCCCGGACCCGGCATGCACGACGATCGGGGCACCCGCGGAGGCGAGCAACCCCCATACCTCGTCGAGCAGGGGGTCACGGGGGTCGAAGCCGCCGACCTGTAGGTGCAGCTTGAAGATCTGGGCGCCCTGGGAGAGGGCCGACGAGGTGTAGGCCGGCGCCGACGGCTCGGGGAAGAAAGTGGCGCTGCGCAGGCAGCCCGGGGTGCGGGCCGCGAAGTCGAGGGTCCAGTCGTTCAGTGCGGCGGCCATGTCCGGACGGTGGGCGTAGGCGAGAGCGCTGAACATCCGTACGCCAAGGTTTTGCAGGGTTGTGACCCTGGCTTCCGCCGAGTCCCGATAGCGGATGGGCCACTCGCGGCCGATCAGCGGGCCGCCCTCGTCGAAGTGGGCCCAGACTCGGCGCTCCATGCGCTCGGGCAGGAAGTGGGTGTGCACGTCGGCGAGGCCGGGAAGGCCGAGGCCTCTCCAGAACGCCGGCACCTGGGAGTCGATCACCTTGTCATCGTAGAGAGGCGAGGACCTGACAGGAACTATGAAATGAGAGCTACTATCAAAATATGGTTACTTCCATTTCGAAGGGCAGGCGCTGGTACGCGCTCGTCGCCCTCGCGCTGAGCACGCTCGCCGTCGGCCTCGACACCACCGTGCTCAGCGTCGCGCTGCCCACCCTGGCCCGGAACCTGCCCGCGTCCACGGGTGATCTGCAGTGGTTCACCACCTCCTACCTGCTGGTTCTCGCCGCGGCGTTGCTCCCGGCGGGCATGCTGGGCGATCGCGCCGGCCGCAAGAAGATGCTGATCGGGGCCCTGGCGGTCTTCGGCCTGGCCTCGGTCGCCTGCGCCTACGCCCAGAGCTCGGGCCAGCTGATCGCCGCGCGGGCACTGCTCGGCATCGGGGCCGCGGTGATCATGCCGATGTCCGGCGCCGTGCTGACCGTCCTCTTCGAGGCGAAGGAACGCGGCCGCGCGATGGGCGTCTGGGTCACCGCCAGCGCCCTCGGCATCCCGCTCGGGCCGCTGCTCGGCGGCTGGCTGCTCGACAACTTCTGGTGGGGCTCGGTCTTCCTGATCAACGTCCCGGTCGTGGTGGCCGGCATCATCGCGCTGACCGCCTGGCTGCCCGAGTCGCACGGCGAGCGGGGCGGTCGCCTCGACCTCGGCGGCATCGTCGTCTCCACCGCCGGGCTGGTGGCGCTGACCTACGGCATCATCGAGGCCGGCGACCGGGGCTGGAGCGACGCGCGGTCGCTGGCCACCGTCGTGCTGGGCGCAGTACTCCTCGGCGTCTTCGTGATCGTGCAGCGGCGGTCCGAGGCGCCCTTGATCGATCTGGCCCTGTTCAAATCGCGGGCCTTCACCTCGGGCGCGGTGTTCGCCACGATCGCCAGCTTCGCGATGCTCGGCCTGCTCTTCTCGCTCCCGCAGTTCTTCTCGGCGATCGGCGGCCACGACGCGTTCGGTTCCGGCCTGCGCCTGCTCCCGGTCATCGCGGGCCTGGTGGTCGGTGCGCGGCTGGGGGAGCGGGTCGCCCGCCGGGCCGGCGCCCGGCCGGTGATCACGGCCGGGCTTGCGCTGATCGCGGTCGCGTCGCTCGCCGGCTCGTTCACCACGGCGTCGAGCGGCTACGGCTTCATCGCGGCCTGGATCACCGTGACCGGCCTCGGCCTGGGCCTGACCATGCCGGTCTCGCTCAACCTGGCGATGAGCGCGCTCACGGCCCGGCGCAGCGGCGTCGGCAACGCGGTTCTCCAAGCGCTGCGGCAGGTCGGCGGTGCGGTCGGGGTCGCGGTTCTGGGTACGGTGCTCAACTCCGGCTACCGCCACCACCTGCCGGCCGCCGCGCCGGCGGCGGCGCGCGAGGGCATCTCGGCGGGGGTCGCGGTGAGCGATCCGGGCCTGCTTTCGGCCGTACGCGCCGCCTTCGCCCACGGCATGGACCTGTCCCTGCTGGTGGGCGGCGGGGCCGCTCTCGCCGGTGCGATCCTCGCCCTGGTCTTCCTGCCCCGCAAAGAGGCCGAGCCGGTGCTCGAAGAGCCGTCCCCGGTGCTGGCAGAATCGGGGATATGACCACCTCACCACCGGCTGGGCTACGCGAGCGGAAGAAGGCGAAGACCCGCGCGGCCATCCGCGAGGCGGCCATGACCCTCTTCGAGCAGCAGGGCTACTCGGCGACCACGGTCGAACAGATCGCCGAGGCGGCCGAGGTCTCGCCGAGCACCTTCTTCCGCTATTTTCCGACCAAGGAGGACGTTGTCCTCACCGATGACTGGGACCCGCTGATCGCCGACACGATCCGGGCCCAGCCGCCGGAGACCCCCGCGGCCGACGCCCTGATGGCCGGCATCCGCGCGGTCATCCTGACCGCGACCCCGGAGGAGATGGCGGCCGAGCGCCGCCGCCAGCAGCTGTTCCAAGCGGTGCCCGAGCTGCGGGTGCGCTACATGCAGCAGCTGACCGACGCGATCGACATGTTCGCCGGGGTCCTCGCCGAGCGGGCCGGCCTGGCGACACCCGACCTGGCTTCGCGGGCGGTCGCGGGCGCGCTGATCGGGGTGGCGATGGCGGTCCTGCAGGGCGACAGCGGGTTCATCGACATCGCGGACTACGAGCGCTACGAGGAAGCCCTGCGCCTGGTGGCGCGGGAGTTGGGCGCACGCTGATCCGGCTCTGTGGACAGCCGCGAGAAATTGTCGTAGGCGGCTGGTTTACTGCTGCCCACCCAGTTCCGGGGCGGGGGAGGCGGCGGCGGGGGAGGCTGCGGCCGGGGCGGGGGAGGCGGCGGCGGCCGGGGCGGCGGCGGAGGCGGCGGCCGGCCTGGAGATCAACGCCTGCCGGGCGGCCTCGAGGATCTGGTCGGAGATCTCCAAGCCGGCGGTCGCGCGCGCCAGGAGCACCGCCCCGACCATCGTGCTGACGGCGACCAGGTCGGGCTCGCTCTCGCTGCCCAGCCACCGGCTGTAGCGGTCGATGCCGGCCGCGTACGCCTCCCGTGCCGGAGTCTCGTTCTCCGCGCGCGCGAGATCGCCCCCGAAGCCGGCCGTCGGGCACCCGGGGCCGGGGTCGTCGCGGTGTTCGGGGGAGAGGTAGCCGGTGACGAAGTCGGACCGGGCCGCCGCCTGGTCGGGCTGGTCCCGGTAGTGCCGCAGCTTCTCCGCCTGCTCGGCGAACGCCTGCGCGATCGCCTCGACGACCAGCGCGTCCTTGGACTCGAACTGCTTGTAGAACCCGCCGTGGGTGAGCCCGGCAGCCGCCATCACGTCGGCCACGCTCACGCCGTCGATGCCGCGCTCGCGGAAGAGCCGGCCGGCCGTGCGGACCACGTTGCGCCGGTTCTCCTGTGCCTGTGCCTGCGAAACCCGTCCCATGGCGGCCCAGCGTAGCTTAGATTATTTGTGTCATCTATTACCCTGCCTCGTTTAGATGATGATCCTAATCTAACTGGCATGGACATCACGAACTCCGTAGTCGTCGTCACCGGGGCCAACCGCGGCCTCGGCCGCCAATTCGCTCAGCAGCTGGTGGCGCGCGGCGCCAAGGTGTACGCCACCGCCCGCAACCCCGAGGCGATCGACGTGCCGGGCGCGATCCCGGTGCAGCTCGACATCACCGACCCGGCCTCGGTCGAGCGCGCCGCCGAGGCCGCCCCGGACGCCACCTTCCTGATCAACAACGCCGGCTCGTCGACCGGGCAGACCCTGATCGCCGGTGAGCTCGACCAGATCCGGCTCGAGATGGAGACCCACTACTTCGGGACGCTTCAGGTGACCCGCGCGTTCGCGCCGATCATCGAGGGCAACGGCGGCGGCGCGATCCTCAACGTGCTGTCCGTGCTCTCCTGGGCCCACCCGGGGGCGATCGGCGCCTACTCGGGGGCCAAGGCGGCGGCCTGGGGGCAGACCGACGCCGTACGGGATGAGCTGGCGCCGAAAGGCATCGCCGTCTGCGCCCTGCATGTCGGCTACATGGACACCGCCATGGCCGCGCACGTCCCGGCCGACCAGAAGACCGACCCGGCGGTCGTCGCCGAGCTGGCGCTGGACGCCGTCGCCGCCGGCCAGGCCGAGATCATCGCCGACGACTTCACCCGCGCGGTCAAGAGCCGCCTATCGGTGGCCCGCTGAGAAAAAGCTGAAGATCGACGGTTAGAAATCCAGGGAGGTGGGTATCGGCGCGGCATGTCGACCTTGGCCGCGGCCGCTCTCACCAACGCCGGATCCGGACAGCTCATCCTCGCCGCGGTGCTCGGCATTGTGGCGGTCATCCTACTCATCGCGTGGGCGAAGTGGCACCCGTTCCTCGCCCTGATCATGGGCTCGGCGGTGCTCGGCCTGGTCGCCGGCGTCGGACCGGCCGACATCGTCACCTCGTTCACCACCGGGCTCGGGAGCACGGTCGGCAGCGTCGGCCTGCTGATCGCCCTCGGCTCGATGATCGGTGCGCTGCTGGCCGAGTCGGGCGGCGCCGACAGCATCGTCCGCCGGATCGTCAACGGGGTCGGCGGTGCCGCCCTGCCGTGGGCGATGGCCGGGGTGGCGGCGTTGATCGGGTTGCCGCTGTTCTTCGAGGTCGGCGTCGTGCTGCTGGTGCCGATCGTGTTGCTGGTGGCCCGGCGCACCGACGTCGGGCTGCTGCGCATCGGCATCCCGGCGCTGGCCGGCCTGAGCGTGCTGCACGGCCTGGTGCCGCCGCACCCGGGGCCGCTGGTCGCGATCGCCAGCCTGCACGCCGACCTCGGCCTGACCCTGATGTTCGGCCTGATCTGCGCGGTCCCGACCGTGATCGTCGCCGGGCCGGTCTTCGGCAACTTCATCTCCAAGCGGGTGCGTGTGGAGGTCCCGCCGCTTCTCGAGAAGGAGATGGAGGAGCAGGCCGAGACGGAGGGACGAAACCCCGGCGTCTGGCCCGCTGTGCTCACGGTCCTGCTGCCGATCGTGCTCATGCTCGCCCGGGGCATCGCCGAACTGACTCTCGACAAGGGCAATGGCGTACGGTCGGCGTTCGACGTCCTCGGGAATCCGCCGGTCGCCCTTCTCCTCGGCGTACTCCTGGCGATGTGGACCCTCGGCAAGCGGGCCGGATTGGACCGCCGTGAGACCTCGGCGGTGATCGGCGGCTCGCTGCCGCCGATCGCCGGGATCCTGCTGATCGTCGCCGCCGGCGGCGGGTTCAAGCAGGTGCTGGTGGACGCCGGGGTGGGCAACGTGGTCGCCGACGCGGCGAAGAACGCGCACCTCAACGCGCTGGTGCTGGGCTTCCTGGTGGCGGTCGGCATCCGGGTCGCGACCGGCTCGGCGACGGTTGCCACGATCACCGCGGCCGGCATCGTGGCGCCGCTGGCCACCACGCTTGATCACCCGACCGTGGCGCTGCTCGCGCTCGCGATCGGGTGCGGCTCGCTGTTCTTCTCGCACGTCAACGACGCCGGGTTCTGGCTGGTCAAGGAGTACTTCGGGATGACCGTGGGCCAGACCTTCAAGACTTGGTCGGTCATGGAGACGATCATCTCGATCGTCGGTTTCGGCTGCGTTCTGCTGCTCAGCCTGGTGGTTTAGCTCAGTTCCTGGTGTCCCGCCAGGCCAGCCACTCGCGCAGCGGGCCGAGGTCCGGCTTCGGGCCGCCGGTGCCGTAGGTGAACAGGCGGACGCCGGCCGCGTAGTGCTGCTCGCCCAGTTCCGCCGGCAGCTTGTTCCCGACGCCCGCCGAGATCTCGATCTCGCCGAACTCGCGGCCGACGGTCGCGCAGTGGCCCTTCAGCACGTCGATCTTGTGGCGGAGTTCGTCGCCCGCGGCGAAGGTGTGCCAGACGTCGGCGTGCCGGGCCACCATCTTCAAGGTCTTCTTCTCTCCGCCGCCGCCGATCAACACCGGGATCTTCCGGGTCGGCGGCGGGTTGAGCCTGCCCCACCGGGCCTCGATACGAGGCAGTGCCTCGCCCAGCGCGTCGAGGCGGGCGCCGGCCGTGCCGAACTCGTAGCCGTACTCGTCGTAGTCGCGCTGGAACCAGCCCGAGCCGATGCCCAGGATGAGCCGGCCCGCGCTGATGTGGTCGACCGTGCGGGCCATGTCGGCCAGCAGGTCGGGGTTGCGGTAGCTGTTGCAGGTGACGAGCGCGCCGATCTCGACCCGGGAGGTCTGCTCGGCCCAGGCGGCGAGCAGGCTCCAGCATTCGAAGTGCAAACCGTCCGGTTCGCCGTACAAGGGATAGAAGTGATCCCAGTTGAAGATCACATCTACGCCGATGTCCTCCGCCTCGGCGACGGTCTCCCGAATGGTCGAGTAATCCATGTGCTGCGGCTGCAGCTGCAGCGCGATGCGAACCGGTCGATCGATCATGGGCTCAACCCTAGGGGCAGATTACTTCTCGCGCGAAGCAGCAGCCCGTGGTGTCAGTCGCAGTGGCCGTCCAGCTTTCGCCCGACCGTCGTGAAATCGCCGTCGAGGTAGGACCTCGGGTCCGGCTGTTTCGACGCCGCGGTCAGTTCGGCCGCGATGTCGTCGATCGCCTGCCGGAGATCGGTGTCGGTCGTCTTGGCGCCCTCGGCGGATATGCGCGTGGCCATGTCCGCCAGCGTCGCCTGCGTCTCCTCGCGTGCCGACGAGGACTTTCCGCCGATCGAGCCGCTCAGCTTCGCGGCCCCCGAGGTCAGGATCTGGTAGACCGTGGTGCAGACGTAGCCCGGCTGGCCGGTCGAGGCGGACGGCACCGGGGCCTGGCTGAACGGCGCCGGCATCGACGACGGGTCGATCTTGATCGCACAGGCGGCCAGGGCCGCCACCGCGGCCACCGCGAGGGTCAGGCCGGCGAGGCGACGCTGCGGCATGGGATTCTCCCTCTTCGATTTCCGTACGCCCGGAGCCTACCGGCGATGTCGGAGGCTGCACGTTCTGAGGGGCATTCGTCCGTTCAGTCGGAATGGTGATTCGAGGGGCACCGCGTCCTCGGGCGCCGCCCCGGCGTTAGCCGACAATGTGCTCAACACTCGTAAAAGCGTCAAGGCGGTCGTCCGGCGGACCCTGATCGTCGGCGTCGCCACGGTCGTGGTCGCGGCCGGTGGGGCCGCCCTCGCCGAGGTCGTCTCGCCGGACCCGGCGACCTCGCCGTCGTTCAACGGCCCGGTGTACGCGATCGCCTACCGGGACGGCACGGTCTACGTCGGAGGCAAGTTCACCAGCGCGATCGTCAACGGCAAGAACGTGGCCCGGGCCCACCTGGCCGCGTTCGACGCCCGCAGCGGCGCGCTGCTGGACTGGAAGCCGGTCGCCGACGACAACGTACGGGCCCTCGCGGTCGACGGGAACACGGTCTACGCGGCCGGCGACTTCAACCAGATCAACGGGTCCACGCGGGACGCGATCGCCGGGATCGACGCCACCGACGCGACCCTGACCCCGATGCGGCACACGGTCCTCGGGCAGCCGAACGCGCTGGTCGCCGGCTCGGGACGGCTCTACCTCGGCGGGCGGATCACCTCGGTCGACGGCGTGCCCCGGGCCAACCTGGCCGCCTTCACGTTGAGCACCGGCGCCCTCGACTCGTGGGCGCCGACCACCGACGACACCGTCAACGCCCTGGCCTACACGCCGGGCCGGGTCTATGCGGGCGGAAGCTTCCACAAGACCAACGGGGTCAGCTCCACGTTGCGGCTGACTGCGGTTGATCCGGCCACGGGCGTACTCGACAAGAGTTTTCTCCCCAAGCCGGTGTCGCAGGTCTTCGCCCTCGCCGCCGATCAGGCCGGCGTCTATGCCGCCCTCGGCGGCCAGGGCGGACGGGCCTTGGCCTATTCGCCGGCCGGGGCGCTGCGCTGGACCCGCGTCTTCGACGGCGACGCGCAGGCGATCACCACCCTGGACGGCACGATCTACGTCGGCGGGCACTTCGACAAGGCGTGCACCACGACGAACAACGGCATCAAGGGCGTCTGCACCGACGGTTCGGTGCCGCGCGGAAAGCTCGCCGCGATCGACGAGCAGGGCAACCTGCTGGACTGGGCGCCGCAGGCCAACGGCGTGGTCGGCACGCGCTTCCTGGCCGCCGATCCGGTGCGGCACACGGTCGCGGCAGGCGGCGACTTCACGCACATCGGCACCAGCGCCCGGAAACGGTTCGCGTCGTTCGACGCCGCCCAGCTGATGGAGAGCTCGCCGGCGTCGTCCTACGTGGCCTCCTACAACTTCGACTCGACCATCGCCGACGGCACCTTCGACGACGGCTCGGGCCACGGTCACCTGCTGCGCGCCGTCGTCCGCAACGGCGGCAAGATCGTGATGAGCCCGCACGACACCGGACAGGCCCTGACCTTCCCGCCGAAGTGCACCGGCACGACGTGCCCGCGGCTCGTCCTGCAGGCCGCCGACACGGTCGACCTGAACCCGGGCTCGGGCCCGCTCGCCTACGGCGCCGGCATCCTGCTCGACCCGGCCGAGACCACGAGCGGCGAGAACATCCTGCAGAAGGGCTATTCCACCGGCGGCGGCCAGTACAAGCTCCAGGTCGACGGCGTCTCCGGCAAGCCCAGCTGCGGCATGAGCGACAAGACGGCGACCACGTCGTATCTGGCCCGCTCCCGCGTCTCGATCGCCGACGGCAAGTGGCACTCGGTCGAGTGCCGCCGGACCGGCCCGACGCTGGCCGTCTACGTCGACGACCAGATGCAGTCGAACGTCGCCATCCCGGCCGCCCTGGCCGTGGTGACGACCGAGCCGTTCAGCCTCGGGGGCAAGGGCGTGGGCGCCAACAACGACCAGTTCCACGGCAGCCTCGACGACGTCTGGATCCACGTCGGCTGACCGGCGCGCACGCTGGGCGTCGTACGCCGCGCTGTTTCTGGGCGCCGTCGTCCTGCTGGTATTCAGCCACCAGGTCCTGCGTGATCATCTAGCCGAGCGGCGTCGGTAGCGTGGGCTTGTCCGCGGCGGCCGTCGTCGGCTCGCCGGTGGGGGTCTGCTTCGTCGTGGTGGTTGCGGACGGGGTGTGGCTGGGCTTCTCGGTCGGGGCGGTGGTCTGGTCGCCGCCTCCGGCCTGGGTGGAGGTCGTCCGCGGGCGGCTGGTGGTGGGTTCGGTGGTGGGTTCGGTGGTGTGGTGCGAGCGGCTCGTCCCGGTCTGCTGGGGGGCGCCGCCCGGGTTGGTCCTGGCGCTCGGGGCCCGGGAGGCGGGGACCGAGGGGGCCTGCCCCGGGGTGTCCTTGTCGTCGTGGCCGCCCGAGGAGGCGAAGGCCAGGACGGCCAGCGCGGCCAGGAGGGCGACCACGACGGCGGCCACGATCAGGAGCGCGCGGCGGCGATTTCCGGACGGCCCGTCGGCGAGCGGGGCCGGCATCACCGAGGTGCTGCCGACCTCGTGGGCCGGCCCGGCGACGGGCACGGTGGCCGAGCCGGCCGCGAAGCCGCCGGCTCCGGCCGCAAGCCCGTTCGCCGCGCCCGGCGCGAAGCCGCCGGTCCCGCCTGTACGCCCGTCCGCCGCGCCCGGCGCGAAGCCGCCGGTTCCGGCTGTACGCCCGTCCGCCGCGCCCGGCGCGAAGCCGCGACCGACGGGGTCGACGGGGTCGACGGGGCCCTGGGGGGCGTCGGAGGCGACGGAGCCGTGGGGGGCGTCGGGGGCGAGAACTGGATCGACGCCCAGGGCGGTCGCCGTCGCGAGCCGGCCCGTGTCGACGGCCGCGGCCAGGGCGGCGGTGCTGTCGGGCGGGCCGGCCAGCAGGCGGCGGGCGGCGTCCGCGGCGTCGGCCATCGCGGCCGCCGAGGAGAATCGCTGGGCCGGGTCCTTGGCGAGGGCCGTGGTGACCAGGACGCGTACCGGCTCGGGGATGTCGCCCGCAAGGGCGGGCGGCTGGTCCTGGAGGTGTTGCATCGCCACCGCGATCGGGTTGTTGCCCAGGAACGGCGGGTTACCGGTCAGGCAGTGGTAGGCCACCGCGCCCAGGGCGTAGACGTCGGCCGGCGGGCCCGTGGTCCGCTTGGAGACCTGCTCCGGTGCGATGTAGAGAGCGGTTCCCACCACTTCCTTGGCGCCGGTCAGGGCGGCCGACTGGGTGGAGCGGGCCACGCCGAAGTCGACCAGCACCACCGTCCCGTCGGGCTCGACGATCAGGTTGCTGGGCTTCACGTCCCGGTGCACGATGCCGGCCTGGTGCGCGGCCTCCAGCGCCCGCGCCGCCTGGGCTACGATCGACATCGTCTCGACCGGGGTGAGGCGCCCCCGGGACGCGATCAGCTGGTTGAGGGGCTCGCCCCGCACCCGGGCCATCACGATGTAGGCGTCGCCGCCGTCGCTCGTCTGGCCGTAGTCGTAGACGTCGGCCACGCCCGGGTGGTGCAGCACGGCCATCGCGCGGGCCTCGTGCTGGAACCGGTTCTGGAAACTCGGGTCGGTGGCCCGGTCACCCTTGAGCGTCTTGACCGCGACGTCCCGGCCGAGCACCGTGTCGGTGGCCTGCCAGACCTCGCCCATGCCGCCGGCCGCGATCCGGTCGTCCAGCCGATACCGATCGCCGAGCATCTGTCCAGGGTGGGGCATGGCTACCCCTCTACCCACGCGGCGTGGTCCATAAAAGCCGTGGCCGTCCTCGTCCTCGACGGCCGGCTTCCGCGGTCACGCCGCGGGGCAGTCGTGGTAGGCCTCGATCAGCCACCTCCCGGATCGAGCGGACAGGACCCACGTCGCGATCGACCATTGGTCAGCCGGTGGTTCGGTGCTGCTGCGGGTGGTCACGAGCGCGGTGGTGTCGTCCAGGAACCGCACGCCCTGGACCTGGTGGATGCGCCGGGTGCCCTTCAGCGGCCCGGCGAACGCGGCCCCCATGGCGGTGCGGATGGCCGCCCGGCCGAGCAGCGCGAACCCGGGCAGGATCGCGGTCGCCTCTTCGGCGTAGTGCCCGACGAACGCCTCCACGTCGTTGGCGGCCCACGCCTCCGCCGCGGAGCCGATCACCGCGCGCACGGCGTCGGTCGTTTTCGTGGAACTCATGGGTGGGTCCTTCCGTCAGCCGAACCGGTCACGAATACCGACCCGGCGGACGGGGCGAAGGAATCGGCTCGCGTGGGGTCGGCTAGGTCGTGAAGCGGGCCGCGGGCGAGCCGCCGAGCAGGTCGGCCGGCACGCGCCGGCCGCAGATGACCAGCAGGAGGTCCTGGGCGGTGCCGCGCAGCGGTGAGCCGGTGCCGTAGTGCCAGTCCAGGTCGGTGGCCTCCAGCCGGACGCCGGAGAGATCCACGCCGAAGAAGCCGGCGTTGCGGGAGCTCATGTGCGACAACACCAGGCCGACCCGGGCGGGCGGCGGGCGGCGGGGGAGGCCCAGGGCGACCGAGATGTCCAGGCCGTGGATCACGTCGTGGGAGAGCGCGCCGACCGGACCGCCGCCGGGCGGGCTCCACGGGTGCTCGATGTTGGCGCGCAGGGACGCCGCCAGCTCGGCCGGGGGCATACGAGCGGCGTCGCGGCGGGCCAGGCGGTCGGCCATGGCGTCGAAGCGGAAGCGGGAGCGGGCCAGGGAGAGGAAGAACCGGGGGGCGGACATGCGGAACGGCATGGTCATATGGGCGACCACCTCGGCGACCCGCCAGCCCTGGCACAGCGTCGGTGACGCCCATTGCGCCGGCGGCAGGTCGGTGAGCATGGTGGCCAGCGCCGTTCGTTCGGCGACGGTTTCGGAGCGGATGTCGTCGTTCATCGAGGTACCTCTCGAGAGAAACAGGGTCGAGAGGGATACGCCGGGGCCGGCCGAAACTCATCGGAGGGTGCCCCGGCGGCCGGTGAGGACGGGGATGAATGGCCGGCCGCCGGGGCGGGGCGTGCGCCGGGTCGGAGGCCCCGGTGGGCACGCTGGTCGCCTTGCTCGCGGTCAGCTTCCGTACGCCTCGAGCGCCGAAAGTTGTCCCGCGGGCCAGCCGGAGTTGGCGGTGACGGTGGCCCGCACGTAGCGGACCGAAGCCGCCGTGAAGGAGACCGTCACCGTGTTGCCGCTTGCCGGGTCGAAGCCGCGGGCGGCGGAACCGGCGAGCGTGCTGAAGGCCGAACCGTCGGTGCTTCCGGTCAGCGCGACCGTCTGGCTCCGTGCGCCCCAGGCGGCGGGCAGGCGCAGCACGACCCGGCCGACCCGGAGGGCCGAACCGAGGTCGACCTGCACCCACTGCGGAAAGGCGCTGTTCGCGCTTTCCCAGTAGCTGCCGGTGTCGCCGTCGACCACGTTCGCCGAGCTGTACGTCTGGGTGTGGCTGCTCTCCGAGGTCGGCCGGCCGTGGGCCAGGTCGCCCGCCGGAGGCGGTGGGGCGGTGCTCGCCGCGTACGCCTCGATCTGCGCCAGTTGGGCCGCCGCCCAGCCGGTGTTGCCCGCGAAGCTCAGCCGCAGATAGCGGGCCGACGTGCCGGGCAGGGTGACCGTGACGCTGTTGCCCGACCCGGGGTCGAAGGTGTAGCCGGCGGAGCCGGCGAGGGTCGCGAAGGAGGAGCCGTCGGTGCTCGCGGTGACCGTGATGGTCTGGGTGCGCGCTCCCCAGCCGGAAGGCAGCCGCAGTACCAGGCGGTTGACCGCGGCCGCCGCCCCGAGGTCGACCTGGATCCACTGCGGGAAGGAACCGCTGCTCTCCCAATACGTGGCTGTGTTTCCGTCGACGGCGTTCGAGGCGGCATAGGCGCCGTTGACCGAGCTCGCGCTCACCGGCCGCCCGGCCGCGAGGTCGCCGGTCGGCGGGGGCGGCGGAGTGGAACCGGCAACGGGCTGCGTGGGTCGGGTCGCGGTCAGCGCGATCTGGCCCTTCAACATCTTGCCGCCGTCGGTGGTGATCCGGAGGTAGTAGTCGGAGGAGCAGGCCGTTCCGTCCTCGTCGAGCGCCCGGATCCCGGTCCCGGCCGGCACGAAAGCGGCGCTCTCGGCCGTTTTCGCGATCTGGTTGCCCTCGTTGAACTCGTCGAACATCGACACGTAGAGCCCCTGCGACCCGAGCCGGATCATGTTGTAGAGGCTGCGCCAGTAGTAGTCGCCGTGCACCCGGGCGCCGGTGGAGAGGTCGCCGGGCAGCACACAGGGCTGGTAGTCGATCCCGTGTGCGGCGCAATCGGCCAGGTCGGGTGTGTTGACGTTGGTGTAGAACTGGTCGAGCCCGTCGATCGTGCCGGTCCGGCCGACCATCCACGGCGAGATCATGTTGAAGGCGTGGTAGACGTCGAGGTAACCGGCCCGCGAGTCGTTGATCCCCTGCCGCCAATAGGTGGGCACGCCGCCGATCACGTAGACGCCCTGGCCCTTGAACCAGTTGATCACGTCGAGGCAGGCGGCCGGGGTGAAGTTGTGGTTGTCGTCGTTGAAGCCGAAGCCCCAGATGCAGACCACCGGCTTGCCGTTCTGCCGGGCGTAGGACGAACTGGCGGTGTGGGCCGACATCTTGCCGGTCCAGTCGTCCTTGATCTGCTGCTGCATCGTCGACCAGCCGCTGACGTCGTACATGATGTAGAACTTGCGGCCGTGCGCCTCGGCCGCCGCGCGCACCTTGACCGCCATCGCGTCGCGGGTCGGGCCCTCGTCGCCGGTCGGGTTGAAGCGCTGCAGCGCCGCGGTGTCGATGCCGTACGTCTGCATCCACTGGAAGTGCGTGTCGACGGTCTGTGCGTCGTACGAGGAGAAGAGTGAGGCCGTCTGGCCGTTGCCCAGTGCGGGATAGGCCGTCGGGTAGGTGTGTGCGAAGTCGCGCACGTCGGGCCAGGAAACGATGGTGGTGTTGCTCGGCGACGGCGGCTGGGAGCGGTCGCGGCTCCAGTGCCACCAACCGCCGATCGGGGCGCCGTCGCCCGGGCAGGCGAACCAGCCCTGGTAACCGACGGTGATCTTTCCGACGACGTCGCCCGGGCCGGATGCGGCCCGGGCGGGGGAGACGTCGACCAGGAACGATGCCGCGGTGCCGGCGGCCACGGTGGAGAGAAAGGTACGTCGACTGACGACCATCGGGGACTCCTGCCGATCCGGTTAGGGGATGACGGATCGACGGTCATCGTGACAGTTCGCGTCACACGAACGCAATAGTTGAACTCAGTCGCGCAACATCCTGTCTACAATCCCGAAAATCAGCGACGGGGCAGGAAGATCGCAACGACCGCCCCGATCGCCACCACGGCCGCGCCGACCAGCACCGCCGGGCGGAGCCCGTCGACGAAGGACTGGTGGGTCGCGAAGCTGCCGTACGAGGAGAAGACCGAGGCGAGCGAGGCCACGCCGGCCGCCACCCCGAGTTCGCGGATCGTGTTGCTGGTGCCCGACGCGACACCGCGCTCCTCGGCACTGACGCTCGCCAGCGCCATCGTGCTGATCGGGGCGAAGGTCAGGCCCATGCCCACGCCGGCCATCACGAAGGCCCCGACCAGGTGCGGGTATGCCACGTCGACCTGGGTGACCAGACCCATCCAGAGGATCGCGCCCGCCAGCAGCACCTGACCGGCGACGATCAGGTTGCGGGTGCCGATGCGGTCGCCGAAGATACCGGCCAGCGGGGCGACGATCATCGGTGCGGCGGTCCACGGCAAGGTGCGCAGGCCCGAGTCGAGCGGGCTCGTCCCCTGCACCACCTGGAAGAACTGGGCGAGCAGGAAGACCGCGCCGAAAGTGCCCGCCGAGAAGGTCAGCGTCACGACGTTGACCAGACCGAAGCCCCGCGAGCGGAACAGCGAGAGCGGCAGCATCGGGTTCGGGTTGCGCCGCTGCCAGAGCAGGAAGGCCAGCGTCAGGACGCCGCCGCCGATCAGCATCGACAGGATGCGGGTCGAGCCCCAGCCCTTGTCCGGGCCGTCCACCACGCCCCAGATGATCAGCAGCAGCCCGCTCGCGGAGAGCACCAGGCCGAGCGGGTCCAGCCGGCGGGCGCCGCCGCGGGATTCGCCGAGCACCGTGGCGACCAGGATCACCGCGACCACGCCGATCGGCACGTTCAGGAAGAAGATCCAGTGCCAGTCGAGGCCCTGCACGACCGCGCCGCCGACCACCGGGCCGACCGCGACGCCGAGCCCGCTGATGCCGCCCCAGATGCCGACCGCCGCCGTTCGCCGGTTCTCGGGCACGGCCTGGGCGAGCAGGGTGAGCGCCAGCGGCATGACGGCGGCTCCGCCCAGTCCCTGGATCGCGCGGGCGGCGGTCAGCTGCCACGACTCGGTGGCCAGGCCGGCCGCCGCCGAGGCGAGCGTGAAGACGACCAGGCCGGCCAGGAACATCCGGCGCCGGCCGATCCGGTCACCGATCGCGGCCGCGGTGAGCAGGAAGGCGGCGAACGGCAGGGTGTACGCGTTCACGAACCACTGGAGGCTCTGCAGCGACGCGTGCAGGTCGGTGCGGATCACCGGCAGCGCGGTGCTCACGACCAGGTTGTCGAGCGTGACCATGAAGGTCGGAATGCCGATGGCGACCAGGATCAGGGCCAGCGAGCGGGTCTTCTTCCGGTCCCGCAGAGGCTGGGGCGGCGCGAGGGTGGTCATGTCGTCTCCTGGAAAGTTGTTATCGACTGATAACTAACGCTGACGACAGTAGTTATTGACTGATAACCTGTCAACCATGACCCGGACCCGCCTCACCGCCGCCGAACGCTCGGAGCAACTCATCGACGCCGCCGTCACCGCGTTCAGCCTGGGCGGGTACGCCGGCACGACGACCGATCAGGTGGCCCGGCTGGCCGGGGTCAGCCAGCCGTACGTGATCCGGATCTTCCACACCAAGCAGGAGCTGTTCATCGCCGCCGTGGGCCGGGCCTGCGACAAGATCGAGGCGATCTGGCGGGCCGTCCCCGACCCCTCGCTGCCCGGTCTCGGTGCGGCCTACAACGCCCTGCTCGCCGACCGTGAGCTGGTCACCCTGCTGTTGCACGGCTTCACCGCGAGCGCCGACCCGGCGATCGGGGAACCGGTCCGGCGGGGCTTCGGGCAACTCTTCGACACGGTCCGTGAGCTGACCGGCTGCACCGCCGAACAGGCCCGGGACTTCTTCGGCATCGGCATGCTCCTGACCTGCCTGGGTGCCATGCGGGTGGTCGGTCCGGACGCGGTCGATCCCCAGCCGTGGATGAGGGACCTGATCGGAACCCTGGGCGACGACGAGAGTGCGTAGGTGGGTTACTGTTCGGCCCCTGAGCTGCGGATGCGGAAGAGGAGAAACACGGCGGCATGGGCGGCATGATCGGCTTCACCGACAACTATCAGGACCGGTCCACTCGCGACGGCTACCAGTTCGAGTTCTTCTGTGAGCGTTGCGGCAACGGCTACAGCTCGTCGTTCAAGCACTCGGTCACCGGCTTCGGTGGTCGCCTGCTGCAGATGGGCGGCGACCTGCTCGGCGGCGACGTCGGCCGCAAGGCGTCCGAGCTGGGCTGGGACGCGCAGTGGATGCGCGACGGCAACCGCGGCCGGGCCCGCGACAAGGCGCTCACCGAGGCGGTCGAAGAGGTCCGCCCGCACTTCAGCCAGTGCCATCGCTGCGGCGAGTGGGTGTGCGGCCCGGTGTGCTGGAACGGCGAGCGTGGCGTCTGCGTCAACTGCGCGCCCAAGCTCGACCAGGAGATCGCCGGCATGCAGGCCCGGGCCCAGGTCGACCAGCTGCGCGGCAAGATCGCGGACGTCGACTGGACCCAGGGCGTGCAGTACGGCCAGGAGGTCACCGCCCGCTGCCCCTCGTGCGGCGACGACAGCGGCGGCGGCAGATACTGCCAGCACTGCGGCACCCCGCTGGCGGCGGCGCCCGAGGCCTCGAAGTTCTGCGGCCAGTGCGGCACCAAGCTCGGCCCCGGCCAGATGTTCTGCACCGGGTGCGGCACATCGGCGGTCTGATCGGATGCGGTCTGATCAGACGTTGTGCCTGGTTAAATGTCGTGCCTGATTCAGATGTTGTGCCTGATTCAGATGTTGTGCCGGGTATAGGCGGGTTCCCGCCAGCCCATGATCGCCTCGGTCATCCGGACCGCGTCCACGGTCGCCCGCACGTCGTGCACCCGCACGATGCGGGCGCCGTGCAGCACGCAATAGACGACGCTGGCCAGCGTGCCGGCCAGTCGTTCCTGCGGGGGCACGTCGAGGGTCTCGCCGATGAAGTCCTTGTTGCTGACCGCGACCAGCAGCGGATAACCGATGGCGGCGATCTCGTCGAGGCGGCGGGTCAGCTCGAGCGAGTGGTGCGTGTTCTTGTTCAGGTCGTGGCCGGGGTCGATGATGATCTGCTCGGGTCGCACGCCACGGTCGAGCGCCTCTTTCACCCCGCGTTCCAGAAACAGCCGGACCTCGGCCGTCACATCGCCGTATTTCGGTGACGGCCACAGTGTCCGCGGCGCCGCCAGGCTGTGGGTGATCACCAACTGGGCGTCGCTTCCGGCGACCACCTCGGCCATTGCGGGATCACGCAAACCGGACGTGTCGTTGATGACGCCCGCCCCGGCCGCGATCACCGCGCGGGCCACCTCGGGCCGGAACGTGTCGACCGAGACGACCGCGAGATCGCGGGCCGCCTCGAC
>DASWRZ010000451.1:0-2505 GCA_036402935.1 Actinoplanes sp. | reverse complement strand
CATCGCCGTCTGGGGCCGCCGGACCGCCGCCGTGCTGATGGCGGTGATCGCCGGCCTCGCCGTGGCCCTGCGGCCCGTCGATCGAGAAGCCGAACGTGTAGGTGCCCGCGTGGTCGAGAGCGAGGACGTCGAGCCCCCAGGCGTCCCGCTCGCGCGGGTGGCGTACCAGCCGGGAGTCACGCCGCTGCGGCCCGTCGCCCGCGCGGTGGATCGTGAGGTGGCCGGACTTGCCGGCGATGCCGCCGTCCGGCACGAAGGTGAAGTCGAGCGAGCGCATCGCCCGGATCGGCCAGGTCGAGAAGCCGACGGTCAGGTGGTAGGGGCCGGCGGTGACCTGTTCGGTGTGGATGATGTCGACCGGGGGATAGGCCCGGGCCGGGGTGGCCACGGCGAGGCCGGCGATCACCGCCATCAGCACGGCGGCGGTCCGGCGGCCCCAGACGGCGATGCTCACGGGCTCTCCTCCACGGCGTCACCCTCAGGACCGGCCGCCGGGACGGCCGGCGATGCGGTCACGGCCCCTTCCCGTACGGCCGGGGCCGGATGCTCCTCGGCCCGGAGCATGACCGCGAAGCGGCAGCCCAGGTAGCCGGTGAGCGGCCCGAGGATCAGGCCGAGCAGCATCAGCGACAGCACGTCGCTGCCGGACAGGTGCTGGGTCCGGTCGGTCAGGATGGTCTGCAGGGCGAGGCCGCCACCGACCACGAACCCGGCGACCGCCCCGGCGAGCACCATCAGCCAGGCCGGGCGCAGGCGGCCGGAGCGGCCGAGCGCGAAGAAGCCTTCGGTGGTCACCGCGGCCACGATCAGAAACATCGGGATGGTGCTCGGCAGCACCGGCGGCGCGGCCGAGACCACGTCGCGCAGCGGCAGGCCGACCAGTCTCGCGTACGCCCCCGCCGCCCACGGCGAGAACCACCAGAGGACGCCCTGCAGGACGCCGAGCACGACCGCGATCCGGATCGCCGTCCCGCGGCCGAGCAGCGCGGCCGACATGATCAGCAGGGTCGGCGCGCAGAGAATGATGCCGAGCAGCACCGGGTCGATCGGCAGCGGCACCTCGCTCAGCCCGTTGAACGCGATCGGCCCGAAGATGATCAGGATCGGCACGGCGAGCAGGAACCCGATCCGGCCCCAGCGCTGATCGCGCGCGGCGGCGCAGACCACGACACTGCCGGCCATGGTGATCGAGACGGACAGGAAGAGCGCGACGTGCGACGGCGTGTTGAGCACGGCGTCGAAGCCGTAGATCGAATGCCACCACAGGTCGAGCAGTCCGTAGAGCAGGAACAGCGCGGCGCCTGAACCCGAGACCAGGTAGCCGAGGGGTGCGTGGAAGGCGCCCCCGAAGACCCTGATCGGCGGCCCACCGGCGTACCGGGGGAAAGCGCGACCGGCCCGCTGGGCCGCGGTAGAAAGAAGCACCATCGTGAGGCTGCCGATGCCGGCGATCGCGCTGCCCGAGTAGAGCGCCAGGTGCGACAGCGTGAAGAAGGTGTCGGGACCGACCTCGACGTGCCACTGGATGTCCCAGCCGAGACCGAACAGCGTGATCAGCGTGCCGGCCAGCACCGACCAGGCCCCGGCCTGCGCGGCCCGCAGGCCCGCGACGACCGGTGCGGCTCGGCTCGCGACGCGCGTGGCCGAGGTGAGTGGCAGGTCCACGACAGACCCCTTCCTGTAGACCGATCGAGCGTAAGCAATGCGCAGATCCGCTGTCGCGCCGGTGCCGCCGGCCGTCCTGCGATGGCGATTCTTCCGGACCGGGGAGATCGGTTGGGGACCCTGTGGACAACCCGCGTCTGTGGACAACCGCGGCCCTCGGCTTGACTGTTGCCTAGCATCAGTCGCGATGACCAGACTTCGATGGCCGACAGCAGTGCTCTTCCTCCTCGTGCTGCTCCTACCGGGAGCGCCGGCGGCGGCCGACACCGTCACGTCCGGTGGGGACATCACGGTCGCGCAGACGCTGGGCGACCGTGATCTCACGCTGATCCTGCGCCGGGTCACCTCGGTGCCCGGTCCGCTGCGGGTCGAGGCGATCACTCACGCGGGCACGCCGGGCGGTTCGCTCACGCTCACCTTGACGCAGGCTTTCGGGAGTACGCCCAGGGGCAGCGCGACGCTTTCACTCGGGACTGATCCCGGCAGCTACGGGGCGACGATGCAGGTGACCCGGGCCGGGCCGTGGGAACTGGCCGTGAGCGACGGGGTGCGGACAGCGCGGGTGCCGTTCGTCGTGCTGGGACCGGCGGTGTCACCGGCCGAGAAGGCGATCTACGGCGGGTTCCTGGCCGCGGGCGTTCTGCTGCTGGTCACGATCGTGGTCGCGGTGCGGGTACGCCGTGCCGGCTGGGCGCTCCTGCCGGGAGCGGGGCTCGTCGCGGGGCTGGCCGTCGCCGTCACGGGAGCGGTGTTGTCGGCGTCGCTGCCGTTGCCGCCGCAGCCGGGGCTCCAGGTCGACGCGACGGTCGGTGCGGCCACGGATCCGTACGCGCTGAGCCG
>DASWRZ010000450.1:0-7524 GCA_036402935.1 Actinoplanes sp. | reverse complement strand
AGAAACTCGGCATAGAGGCCCGCCTCGATTGCCTTGGAAAGCTCGACCTCCCTGGCAGCGTCCAACAGTGGCGTCCGGGAGATCTCGTGCAGGTAGACTCCGACGAGGTCGCGCTCCTCGGCGACCTGGTCGGTCCGCATCACGGTGTTCTTCTCCACGTTGCCCACGGTCCCCTCATTGCCTTCACGAATCCCGTTACGGGTGATACTTGCGTCCATCAGCCCTCCCCGTAACGTCCGCGGTTCGTGCCTTGCGGTTGCTGACATCTACAGAACAATTGGCGGCGTGTACTGATTCCGGCTGGTGGGTCGAAAGTGTCACGAATGTCTGGGCGGTAGCTGAGAGCCGAGTGCATACTTGCTGTGGAGGGCTCTGCAGCGGGCTTTCCTAACCGCGTCTCGGCTCAGTTGCGCGCATAGACGCATACCCGTCGTGGGCTCCATAACACCATCGGCCTCTCATCCGTCACAGCGACGGGCATCACCGGGGGCTTGGGATGCTCGTCACTACCCTGTACGGCCAGCCGGCTCCCCAGGTTCACGTGCAGCATCGACCGGTTGCTGACAGGCCTGAACAAAACACCCCAGCGAAAGATCCCGTCACGCACCCGAACGGGACCACCTGCCACAATGCGGCACGCGACGCCGCAGTTCAGTCGCCCAGCCGGGTGACTCCCGAACAGGTGACGACCCTTTCGCCAACGATTCGGAGCCGTTCGGGCATCCCGATGGGTCAGTGATGAAAACCACAGGCGTACGGCCGGGCCGGCGTGCTCGGATGATCGGCATGAGCAACGGGCGAACCGCACTGGTCACCGGCGGCGCGGGTGGCCTCGGCGCCGCCACCGTCTCCGCTTTCCTCGCCGACGGGTGGCGCGTGGTCGCGCCGGTGCGGCCGGGCTCGGCGGAACGCATTCCGGAGGGCGCGTTCGCCGTCGAGGGCGACCTGGGTGCCGCGGCGGACGTCAATGCCGCGGTCGGCGTCGCGGCCGGGCAGAGCGACGCGCCGTTGCGCGCTGTGGTCAATGTCGCCGGTGGGTACGCCGGGGGCGCGCTGGTCGGTGACACCCCGGTCGAGGACTTCGAGGCCATGCTGACCCGGAACCTGCGACCGACCTACCTGGTGACCTCGGCCACGCTGCCGCATCTGGTGGCGGCCGGCGGCGGGTCGATCGTGTGCGTGTCGTCGCGGGCCGCGGTGTCCCCGTTCGCCGGGGCGGCCGGTTATGTGACGGCCAAGGCGGCGGTGCTGGCGTTCGCGGGGGCGGTCGCGGTCGACTACCGCAAGCAGGGCGTGCGCTGCAACACCGTGCTGCCCAGCGTGATCGACACTCCGGCCAACCGGCGCGACCAGCCGGACGCCGACCACAGCCGCTGGGTCTCTCCCGACGAGATCGCTCAGGTCATCCTGTTCCTGGCCTCGGACGCCTCCGGCCCCACCAGCGGCGCCCAGGTCCCGGTCTACGGCCGCGCCTGAGCCAGGTTCAGACCGCGGCGCCGGGTTCAGGCTGCTTGCGCCAGGTTCAGAAGGCTTCGGCCAGCTGGCGGGACAGCGCGGCGGCGCCGGCCAGGACCGGGCCGCCGGCCAGGATGGTCGCGCGGATCTTGGCGCGGTGGGCCGGCTCGGGCGCCACCGGGGGTAGGGCGGCCCGGATGCCGGCCGCGACCTCCTCGGGGCTGCCGTTGCCGTCGACGACGACGAAGGCCGGGAACTCGGGCAGGGAGCGGTAGGCCGCGGACGAGGCGAGAAGGTAGTCGAGGGTCTCGTGGTCGTAGCCGCGGGTGTCGATGCGGTGCTGGGCGGTTCGGGGGTCGACCGTCAACAGGACGGTGACGTCGGGGGCGGGAAACAGGCGGTAGGCCAGGCGGGCGCGGCGCTCGGCGGCCGGGGCGGCGGCGCGGGCGCGGAGGCTGGCGTACTGGCAGACGGCGTAGCGGTCCATCACCGCGATCTCGCCGGTCAGCAGGCGCCGGAGCAGCGTGCGCAGAATGGCCAGCCAGCGCAGGAGCGACTCGACGAAGAGCATCCGGCGGCGGCCGAGCAGGGCGTCGGCGTCGGCGCGGCCCAGCCGGACGGCGAGACGGCCGAACCAGCGGCGGCCGCCGGCGTGGCGGAAGTAGGTGGCGGGCAGGCCGACGGCGGCGAGCTCGGCCGCCAGGCGGCGGCCCTGGGTGGTCTTGCCGGAACCGTCGGGCCCGACGAGGGCGATCGTGCGAACCGGCTGCATGCGACCCAAGGATATCCGGGGCGGTCGCGCTGGGCCGTCGCCGTGAGCCGTCGCCCTGAGCCGTCGCCCTGAGCCGTCGCCCTGGGTTCTCGCGCTGGGTTCTCCGGCGACGGCGCTCACCCGCGTACAGAATGGGGTTGAGCCGTTGATTTTGATCTTGACCTTGGGTGGGTAGTCCTAACCGGCACAGACCGCGCATCACCACAGGGGGAATTCATGCCGCACCGGATCGACGAGGGGCTCGCCGGCACGCTGAAGTGGGTGGCGGCGACGTTGAAGGCGGCCGACATCCCGTTCGCGCTCGGCGGCAGCTTCGCCGTGTACGCGCACGGCGGCCACTCCAGCGACCACGACGTCGACTTCCTGATCCGGGAGCAGGACAAGGAACAGGCGCTGGCCGAGCTGGCCAAGGTCGGTTTCCGGGTCGAGCAGCCGCCCGAGGACTGGCTGGTCAAGGTCTACGACGACGACCGGATGGTCGACCTGATCTATCGGCCGGTGGAGTCGCCGGTGACCGACGAGACGCTGGCCGACACGGTGCAGATCTCGGTCGAGGCGATCTACATGCCGGTGGTCTCGGCGACTCGGCTGATGGTGCACAAGCTGCTCAGCTACAGCCAGCACTACTGCGACTTCGCCACCGGGCTGCCGATCGCCCGCTCGCTGCGCGAGCAGATCGACTGGACGCGGGTGCGGGGAGAGACGGCCAAGTCGCCGTACGCGGAGGCGTTCCTGGTCCTGCTCGACCGGCTGGATGTCGTGCCCTTCCCGGAGGGCGAGCAAATCGAGGTAGGGGGCTGAGATGACGAAGCAGATCGACCTGGAGGCGGAGATCCAGCGGTTGCTGACCGAGAACGACCGGGTCGCCGAGCAGGGCATCACGGTGCAACGCCGGGACCATCAGGTGGTGCTCGGCGGTGACGTGGAGAGCGGCCGCCGGCGCGACGAGATCTGCCGGCAGATCACCGAGCACTTCCCGGACGTCGAGATCGTGTGCGACATCGGCGTCACCCGGACGCAGGCGCCCAGCGAGGTGGAGGAGATTTCATGATCCGGATCGCCGCCGTCGGCGACGTCCACGTGGACCAGGACGTGCTGGGCCGGTACCGCCCCGCGCTGGAAGAACTGCCCGACCGGGCCGACGCGCTGCTGGTCGCGGGCGACCTGACCCGGCACGGCACGGTCGATGAGGCGGAGTGCTTCGCGACCGAGTTCGGCGGGCTCGGCGTGCCGGTCGTGGTCGTGCTGGGCAACCACGACCATCAGAGCGACCAGCAGGACGAGCTCACCAAGGCGATCGAGGGCGCCGGGATCACCGTGCTGGAGGGCTCGGCGACCGTGCTCGAGCTGCGCGGGCACCGGCTGGGCATCGCCGGCACCAAGGGCTTCGGCGGCGGGTTCGCCGGGGCGTGCGCGAGCAACTTCGGCGAACGCGAGATGAAGGATTTCGTCGCCACCACCGAGAGGTACGCGGCCCGCCTCGGTGAGGTCCTGCGTTCGGTGGAGTGCGACGCTCTGGTGGCGCTCACCCACTATGCCCCGGTGCCCGAGACGCTGGCCGGCGAGCCGCTGGAGATCTACCCGTTCCTGGGGTGCTATCAGCTCGGCCAGGCGATCGACTCGGCACCGACCGCGCTGGCCCTGCACGGGCACGCGCACCACGGGTCGGAGCGGGGGCGTACCCCGGGCGGGGTACCCGTGCGCAACGTGGCTCACCCGGTCATCAAGCAGGCGTACAACGTCTACCAGCTGCTCTCCGACTCCGACCAAGTCGACGGCGAACTGGCCGGTGTGTCGTAGGTTTTCGATTTCGGGCGTTCGGGTATTCGCGAAGCCATGGACACACTCCTCTGGATCCTTGCAGTCATCCTGGTGGTCGCCGGAATCTTCGCGCTGTTCCGGCGGCAGCTCCTCTGGGGCATCGTGCTGATCATCGTCGGTCTTCTGGTGGGTCCCGGCGGCGTCAGCATCTTCACCTGATCCGCCCCGACAACCTCGTATCCCCGGCCGGGGTCACCTGATCAGGTGACCCCGGTTTCCGCTGTCCGGCCACATGCGCACTTTTCGTCCGATGAGTGGCCGGAAATACCTGAATAAATCGCTCGCGAACGATTCTTCGATCCTCGCGAGGTGCGGTCCGTGGCCCATGTCCATCACTTCACGTACGGAGCATTCAACCCGGTCGCCGCGTTCCTGCTGGCGTTCCTGGGATCCTTCTTCGGGTTGCTGTGCACGAGGCGGGCGCGGGACGCGCGTACGCGAAGCCGGCGCAACCGCTGGCTGACGATCGCGGCCTTCGCGATCGGCGGCGGCGCGATCTGGCTGATGCACTTCGCGGCCATGCTCGGCTTCGACGTGCCGGACAGCCCCGTGCGCTACTCGATCCCGATGACCGTCCTGAGCTTCGCGTTCGCGGTGGTCACCGTCGGGATCGGACTGATGGTCGTGGGCAACGGACGGCGCAGCTTCCCCAAGGTCGTGGCGGCCGGGGTACTGACCGGGATCGGCGTGCTGGCCATGCACTACAGCGGGATGGAAGGCCTGCACGTCGCCGGTGTCATCCACTACAACATGATGATGGTCGCCGCGTCCGGGGTGATCGCCGTGGTCGCGTCGACGGTCGCCCTCTGGTTCGCGATCTCGGTGCGCGGCTACGGCCCGACCGCCGGGGCCGCCGGGATCATGGCGGTAGCGGTGTGCGGCATGCACTACACCGGGATGGCCGCGATGTCGGTGCAGCTGCGCCCGATCACCCCGGGCGATGTCAAGGGGCTGCCGCCGCTTGCGATGATCATCCCCATCACGGTGTTGACGGCGGCCTGCGTCATCGGGGTGGCACTCGCCGCGCTCCAGGCCATGACCGAAGAGGAGTTCACCGACGGCGGAGCCCTCCCTCGCGGCGGTGTGCACGCCGAGGCGGCCAACATCTGGTCGCTCAAGCAGGCGTCGATGAACGCCAACCGCCGGCCGGCGACCGGGACCCGGCCTTCGCCCCGGCCGGTGCCGCTGCGGTCCACCGCGGGTGGCAACGGGCCAGTTGGTAGCTGATCGCGACCTATTCGGGCGGACGGTCCGGTATATCTGTTCGGCATGCCGCCCAGGATGCTGCTGTCGATGCCCTTGCACGCGATCACCGAGGTCTACGGCGAGGACGGGCTGCGTGACCGTTTCCTGATGGAGCTCGAGCCGTTCCCGGCCGCCGAGCGCGAGACGCTGGTCGAGGCGCTCGACCTGGCGGCCCGGCTGCACGCCGGCGACCGCCGGGTCCGCGAGCCCTACCTCAACCACCTGCTGCGGGTGGCGATCCGGATCATCCGCTACTACCGGGTGCACGACGTCGACGTGCTGACCGCGGCGCTGCTGCACGACGCGGTCGAGGATCACCCGTCCGAGCTCGGCGGCGTCGCGCACGGCACGCACACCGAGCTCACCGAGTCGGCACTGGCCGCGTTGGCCCGCCGTTTCAACCCCCGGGTGGCCGAGCTGGTCCGCTCGGTCACCAACCCGGAGTACGACCCGGGCCGCGACCGCCACGAGCAGTACCGCGCCCACGTGGCCGAGAGCCTGGAACGCGACCCGTGGGCCCGGGTCATCAAGGTGTCCGACTTCACCGACAACGGCGTGGGTGTCGTGCACACCACGCCCGACAAGGCGACCTCGGCCGCCACGAAGTACCGCCCGCTCGTGCCGAAGCTGCGTGAGCTGGTCGGACGCCCGGACACCCCGCTGTCGACCGAGGCCAAGGACCACATCCTCGACCAGCTCGACCTGGCCGAGGAGAGATTCGCCGCCATCCTGGACGACTAACGTCGGGGTATGCCTCCCACAGAACACTGGTGGCGCGATGCCGTCATCTACCAGGTCTATCCCCGATCGTTCGCCGACAGCGACGGCGACGGCATGGGCGATCTGCCCGGCATCACCGCGCGCCTTCCCCAGCTGCGCGACCTCGGCGTCGACGCGGTCTGGCTCTCTCCCTTCTATCCCTCACCGCAGCACGACGCGGGCTACGACGTGGCCGACTACCGGGCGGTCGAGCCGCGCTTCGGCGACCTCGGCGCGGCCGACAAACTGATCGCCGAGGCCCACGACCTCGGGCTGAAGGTGATCATCGACCTGGTGCCCAACCACACGTCGAACGAGCACGAGTGGTTCCGGGCCGCGCTGGCGGCCGGGCCGGGCAGCCCGGAGCGGGCCCGCTACATCTTCCGCGACCAGCCGGCCAACACGTGGCAAAGCGTCTTCGGCGGCAGCGCGTGGGAGCAGGTCGCCGACGGCCAGTGGTATCTGCACCTGTTCGACGTCTCCCAGCCCGACCTCGACTGGGGCAACCCTGAGGTGCGCGCGGAGTTCGTGTCCATCCTGCGGTTCTGGCTCGACCGCGGCGTCGACGGCTTCCGGGTCGACGTGGCCCACGGGCTGGTCAAGGAGGAAAACCTGGCCGAGTGGACCGGGCCGGCCCAGATGCAGCAGGACCCCGATCCGGACGCTCGCCGGCCGCCGATGTGGGATCAGGAGGGTGTGCACGACATCTACCGGGAGTGGCGGGCGGTGCTCGACGAGTACCCCGGGCCGCGGATCCTGGTCGCCGAGGCGTGGGTGACACCCGAGGAACGGCTGGCCCGGTACGTACGGCCGGACGAGATGCACCAGGCGTTCAACTTCCCGTTCCTCGTCGAGTCCTGGCAGGCGGCGACCCGGCGGGTGGTGATCGACTCCTCGCTGGCCGCCACCTCGGCGGTCGGCGCGCCGACCACCTGGGTGCTTTCCAACCACGACGTCGTGCGGCACGCGACCCGCTTCGGCTACCCGCCGGTCGAAGGGCGGATGCTCGGGATCGGTGCCGACGACCCGCAGCCGGACGTCGGCCTGGGCCTGCGGCGGGCCCGCGCGGCCAGCCTCCAGATGCTGGCGCTGCCCGGCTCGGCGTACCTCTACCAGGGCGAGGAGCTGGGACTGCCCGAGCACACCACGCTGCCCGACGAATATCGGCAGGACCCGACCTGGGAACGGTCCGGGCACACCGAGCGGGGACGGGACGGCTGTCGGGTGCCGATCCCCTGGGAGGCCGACGCGCCCTCGTACGGCTTCGGTCCGTCCGACGCCAGCTGGCTGCCGCAGCCGGGGTCCTGGGCCGAATACGCCCTGGACCGCCAGCGAGACGTGCCGGGGTCGACGTGGGAGCTCTATCGGGGGGCCCTGGAACTGCGACGCTCGCACCGGCTCGGCACGTCCGGTCTGACGTGGGAGAAGTCGGCCGACGACGTACTGGCCTTCCGCGTGGCGGACGTGCTGGT
>DASWRZ010000449.1:0-2706 GCA_036402935.1 Actinoplanes sp. | reverse complement strand
TCCAAGGAGCAGACCGTCCTGGTCTTCGACCTCGGCGGCGGCACCTTCGACGTCTCGCTGCTCGAACTGGGCGACGGCGTCATCGAGGTCAAGTCGACCTCGGGCGACAACCACCTGGGCGGCGACGACTGGGACCAGCGGGTCATCGACCACCTGGTCAAGACGTTCCGCGGCGAGCACGGCATCGACCTGGGCTCGGACAAGATGGCCCTGCAGCGTCTGCGCGAGGCCGCCGAGAAGGCCAAGATCGAGCTGTCCGCCGCGACCACCACCAGCATCAACCTGCCCTACATCACGGCCGGTCCGGACGGTCCGCTGCACCTCGACATGAACCTGAGCCGGGCCGAGTTCCAGCGCATGACGCAGGACCTGCTCGACCGCTGCAAGGGCCCGTTCGAGTCCGCGATCAAGGACGCCGACGTCAAGCTCTCCGACGTCGACCACGTCATCCTGGTCGGCGGCTCGACCCGCATGCCGGCGGTCACCGACCTGGTCAAGAGCCTCACCGGCAAGGAGCCCAACAAGGGCGTCAACCCGGACGAGGTCGTCGCGGTCGGCGCCGCCCTGCAGGCCGGCGTTCTCAAGGGCGAGGTCAAGGACGTTCTGCTCCTCGACGTCACCCCGCTGTCCCTCGGCATCGAGACCAAGGGCGGCATCATGCACAAGCTGGTCGAGCGCAACACGACCATCCCGGCGCACCGCTCCGAGGTCTACACCACGGCCGACGACAACCAGCCGTCCGTGCTGATCCAGGTCTTCCAGGGCGAGCGTGAGATGGCGGCCTACAACAAGAAGCTCGGCACCTTCGAGCTCAGCGGCATCGCGCCGGCCCCGCGCGGGGTCCCGCAGATCGAGGTCTCGTTCGACATCGACGCGAACGGCATCGTGCACGTGTCCGCCAAGGACCTGGGCACGGGCAAGGAGCAGAAGATGACGATCACCGGCGGCTCGGCGCTGCCGAAGGACGACATCGAGCGCATGATGCGCGACGCCCAGGACCACGCGGACGAGGACAAGAAGCGCCGCGAGGACGCGGAGACCCGCAACCTGGCCGAGCAGCTCCAGTGGCAGACCGAGAAGTTCCTGGCCGAGAGCGGCGACAAGCTGCCCGAGGAGAGCAGGAACAACATCAGCGAGGCGCTCGGCGAGCTGCGTGGCGCGCTCGGCGGCACCGACATCGAGAAGATCAAATCGGCTCACGAGCGGCTGTCCCAGGTCTCTCAGGAGGCCGGCTCGCTGCTCTACAGCCAGCAGGGCGGCGCCTCGGCCGACGGCGCCCAGGGCGATCCGGGCGCGGACGGCACCCAGGGTGCTCCGGGTGGTGCGGCCACCGGGGGTCCGGCGGCCGGTGGGCCGGCGGCCGGAGGTGCCGACGACGTCGTCGACGCCGAGATCGTGGAGGACGACAAGAAGTGAGTGCCGCGGACGACGAGAACGACGGTCAGGCGACCGAGCGGGTCGTCATCCGGGACCGCCGCAAGATTGATCCGAAGTCCGAGGGCAAGGCCTCGGCGGGCAAGGCTGCTCCCGGGCCGGGCGCGCACCGCGCGGCCGATCCCGAGGAGGAGACCACGCCCGAGGTCGAGGTCGCGGAGACCACCCCGGCTCTCGGTGCCGAGCTGGAGGCGTTGCGGAGCGAGCTCGACGAGCGCACCCACGACCTGCAGCGGGTCACGGCCGAGTACGCCAACTACCGCAAGCGGGTCGACCGCGACCGGGGTGCGGCGGCGGAGCTGACCACCGGTGCGGTCCTGACCGCGCTGCTGCCGGTGCTCGACGACATCGATCGGGCCCGCGAGCACGGTGACCTGGTCGGGCCGTTCGCCTCGGTGGCGGAGTCGCTGACCGCGGTGACCGGCAAGCTCGGGCTGGCGGCCTTCGGTGAGAAGGGCGACGCGTTCGACCCCAACCGCCACGAGGCGGTCGCGCACCAGACGTCGGCCGACGTCACGGAACCGACCTGCGTCGAGGTGATGCGCCGGGGCTACACCCTGGGCGAGCGGCTGCTGCGGCCCGCCCTGGTCGCGGTAGCCGATCCGGAGTGATCTCACACGTTCGTCCCGCCCACCGCGGTGCGGTGGGCGGGACCTACTTCTAGGAAGGGGTGAACGAGATGAGTTCGAAGGACTGGCTCGAAAAGGACTTCTACGCCGTGCTGGGCGTGAGCAAGTCCGCCTCTGCCGACGAGATCAAGAAGGCGTACCGGAAGCTGGCCCGCGACCTGCACCCCGACCGCAACCCCGGCAACCAGGAGGCGGAGGAGAAGTTCAAGGCCGCGTCCGAGGCGTACGACGTGCTTTCGGACGACAAGAAGCGCAAGGAATACGACGAGATGCGCTCGCTGTTCGGCTCGGGCGCGTTCCGGCGCGGGGCCCGGTCGGGCGGCGGCCAGTTCGACCCGTCCGACCTGTTCGGTGGCTTCACCGGCGGCACCGGTGCCGGCTCGGCCGGCGACCGGCGGTTCGGCGGGGCCGGCTTCTCCGACATCTTCAGCTCGATCTTCTCCGGCGGCGGGCCCACCGGCCCGGCCCGGCGCGGCCCGCAGCGCGGCCGCGACGTGGAGACCGAGGTGACGCTCGACTTCGCGCAGGCGGTCCGTGGCACCACCCTGCCGCTGACGCTGCGGTCGCCGGGCGCCTGCGACGTCTGTCACGGCAGCGGCGCCAAGCCGGGCACCCAGCCTCGCACCTGCCCGCAGTGCCAGGG
>DASWRZ010000448.1:0-16891 GCA_036402935.1 Actinoplanes sp. | reverse complement strand
AGCAGAGCGGCCGGAACCGTGTTGTGGCTCACCGGCCGTAACTTTTGCGTGATATGTCCGGCGGCTTCGGTGGCCCGGCACGGCTCGGCTCACCGGAACTGTCGGATCGGGCCGGTAGGCTCGCCGCGACTTGACCACCATGGCTGATTTCGGGAGTGCGACCCTGTGACCGCGGAAATCCTGTACGGGGCTGACGACCTCACGCACCTGGAAGGGCTTGACGCCGTCCGCAAGCGCCCCGGCATGTACATCGGCTCGACCGACAGCCGAGGCGTCAACCACCTGGCCAACGAGATCATCGACAACTCGACCGATGAGGGTGTGGCCGGGCACGCGACGGCGGTCGCGGTCATCCTGCATGCCGACGGGTCGGTGCAGATCGACGACGACGGCCGCGGCATCCCGACCGACGTCAACTCGAAGTCCGGGCTCAACGGCGTCGAGCTGGTGCTGACCCGGCTGCACGCCGGCGGCAAGTTCGGCGGGTCGGGCTACAAGACGTCGGGTGGTCTGCACGGCGTCGGCGCGTCGGCGGTCAATGCCCTCTCGCACCGTTTCGATGTGACCGTTCGTCGCGACGGCAAGGTTCACGCGCTCTCCTTCCAGCGCGGCATCCCCGGTCAGTTCGACGGTGACGGCCCTTCTGCCCGTTTCACGGCTTCTTCCGGCCTCCGGATCGTCCGCAAGATGAAGCGCGGCGAGTCCACCGGCACCTCGATCCGCTACTGGTACGACGCGCGCTACTTCGAGACCGGGGCGCGGCTCGACGTCGAGACGGTCCGCGCCAAACTGCGCAACACCGCCTTCCTGGTCCCGGGTGTCGCCTACACGTTGCGCGACGAAACGGCCGAGGAACCGGTCACCGAGACCTTCCACTACCCGCACGGCCTTTCCGACATGGTCGAGTTCCTCACCCCGCCGGGTGACAAGCCGGTCTCCGGCATCATTCTCGTGACCGGCGAGGGCACGTACAAGGAAAACGCGGCCGACGCCAACGGTGTGATGCAGTCCAACGTCGAGCGCCGGGCCGAGATCGAGGTCGCGTTCCGCTGGGGCACCGGCTACGACCGCACCGTCGAATGCTTCACCAACACGATCCGCAACCTGCACGGCGGCACCCACCGCAAGGGCTTCGAGCGCGCCCTGGTGCGGGCCCTCGCCGACGCGATCCGCAACACGCGCGGCCTGCTCAAGCCCAAGGAGGACGTGCCGGTCCTCGACGACTTCCTCGAAGGCATGACCGCCGTCATCCACGTGCGGGTGCCCGAGCCGCAGTTCACCTCGCAGACCAAGGACGAACTGTCCACGGCCGGCGTCACCCGGGTGGTCCAGGCCCTGATCGAGGCCCACCTCAAGGAATTCGTGGACGGCCGCAGGACCAAGGCCGAGGCCCGCACGGTCCTGCAGAAGATCGTCGACGCCGCCCGCGTCCGCCTGACCCAGAAGCAGCAGAAGGACGCGGCCCGCCGCAAGACCGCCCTCGAGGGCGCCTCGATGCCGCCCAAGCTGGTCGACTGCCGGGCCACCGGCATCGCCCGCAGCGAGCTGTACATCGTCGAGGGCGACAGCGCGCTCGGCACCGCCCGGATGGCCCGCAGCTCGGAATACCAAGCGTTGCTGCCGATCCGCGGCAAGATCCTCAACGTGCAGAAGGCGTCGCTGCAGCAGGTCCTCGACAACCAGGAGTGCTCGGCGATCGTGCAGGTGCTGGGCGCCGGCTCGGGCCGCACCTTCGACATGGCGGCGATGCGCTACGGCCGCGTCATGATCATGGCGGACGCCGACGTCGACGGCTCCCACATCCGCACCCTGCTGATCACGTTGTTCGCGAAATACATGCGCCCGGTGATCGAGCAGGGCCGCCTCTTCGCCGCGATGCCGCCCCTGCACAAGGTGGTCACCAAGGGCCGCAACGGCGACACCGTCTTCACCTACACCCAGCAGGAGATGGAGTCGACGGTCGCCCGCATCGAGCGCTCCGGCAAGAGCGTGCAGAGGCCGGTGCCCCGGTTCAAGGGCCTCGGCGAGATGGACGCCGACGAGCTGTGGGACACCACGATGAACCCGGCCACCCGCACGGTCCGGCGCATCACGTTCGACGACGCCGAACGCGCCGAGGCCACCCTCGAACTACTGATGGGTGAGCGGGTCGAGCCCCGGAAGAACTGGTTGATCGAGGCCGCCGGCCGCATCGACCAAGAGACGATCGACGCCTGAGAGGTTCTGTCCCATGGCACGCCGCAAGTCCGAGAACCGCGTCGACCTGTCCGCCTTCGACCAGGCCGGCGCCCGGGTCATCGACAACCCGATCAGCACCGAGGTGGAAGACTCCTACCTGGAGTACGCCTACTCGGTCATCCACTCCCGCGCCCTGCCCGACGCCCGCGACGGCCTCAAGCCGGTCCACCGCCGCATCCTCTGGTCGATGTACGAGCAGGGCCACCGCCCCGAACGGCCGTACGTGAAGTCGGCCCGCGTCGTCGGTGACTGTTTCGTGCGGGGGACTCTCGTCTCCACTCCGAACGGTCTCCGCCCGATCGAGACCTTCGACGTGGGCGATCAGGTGGTTGATCCAGCCGGCCGTTCCGTACCGGTGACGGCCGTCTACGAAAATCCGGACTCCTCGCTCATCAAGGTCAAGTGGACCAACGGGCACACGATGACCGTCACCCCGGGCCAGCGGTTCCGCGTCGTCACCGACGATTACCGGACCGAATGGGTCGACGCGAAAGACCTGCCGGGCCGCCTGGTTGTCACGGCCGCCCCGGCGCGGCGGGCCACCGTCATTCCCGGTGCCGACAATCCCTATGCCTACGTGCGCGGACTCATCGTGGCGGAAGGGTTCGCCGTCGACCGGGCCCGCGCCGCGGACGGGCGAGTCCGCATTCACATGGGTGATGCAGAACCGCTCGACTTCGCGCACGGGTGGGCCATAGAGGCCGGATTGAACGTCTCGCGCGGCAAGCGGGAGCGAGCCGAGCCGACCCATCGTGATCAGCACATCCTGACTTTCGCGCGGCATGAAGGGCTGCTCGAGGTCGGCTCGCCGCTCAGCGACCACAAGGTCGTCCCGGCCGACGTGGTGGCCGACCGCGGCGCTTGGCTGCCGTTCCTGGCCGGCTTCTTCGACGGCGACGGCTACGTAGGCGAGACCCGGCGCGAAATCGTTCTGGTCAGCGCGAGCCAAAGAGTGCTCAGCCAGATCTATTCCATGCTGGCCGATCTGGGAATTGCCGGCCGCTACCACGGCAGCGGTCCGCTCTTCAGGCTTTCCGTCGCCGCCCACGATGCGCGAGCACTGGCCTCGGCATTGCTGCCGTTCGTCAAGATCGGCCGCAAGCAGGACGGCCTTCGCGCGATCCTCGAAGTGACGTATCGGTCCGGAAAGAAGCAGGGGAGCGACCGTCTGCCCGCGGCACGGCCGGCCGCGCTGTCGGGGTTCTCCTTCCTCGCGGTGGAATCGATCGAGCCGATGGCGTCCGCCACCACATACGACATTCAGATCGGCACCGAGGAACACGCCTTTGTCGCCGAGGGCAGCGTCGTGCACAACTGCATGGGTAAATACCATCCGCACGGCGATGTGGCCATTTATGACGCGATGGTCCGGATGGCTCAGGACTTCTCGCTGAATGCCCCACTCATTGACGGGCACGGAAACTTCGGAAGCCCGGACGACGGCCCGGCCGCCTCGAGGTACACCGAAGCCCGCATGTCCAACGAGGCGATGCTGCTGGTCGGCGAGCTCGGCGAGGGCACAGTCGACTTCAAGCCGACCTACGACGGGTCCGACCTCGAGCCCCGCGTTCTGCCCGCCGCGTTCCCCAACCTGCTGGTCAACGGCACGTCCGGCATCGCGGTCGGGATGGCGACCAACATGATCCCGCACAACCTGGGCGAGGTCGTGGCGGCCGCGCGGCACCTGATCAACCACCCCGGGGCCGACCTCGACGAGCTGATGCGTTTCGTGCCCGGGCCCGACCTGCCGACCGGTGGTCAGCTGCTCGGTCTGGACGAGGTGCGCCGGGCGTACGAGACGGGCCGCGGCGTGGTGCGCATGCGTGCCCGGGCGCAGACCGGTCTCCTGGAGGGTGGCCGGGGGCGTCAGGCGATCACGGTCACCGAGCTGCCGTACGGCGTCGGCACCGAGAAGATCATCGAGGCCATCACCGACGAGGTGAAGGGCAAGCTGATCACCGCCGGCCCGAAGCGTGGCCAGCGGCAGGCGGCGCGCCTGGTGGGCATCGCCGACGTCAAGGACCTGACCGACCGCGAGCACGGCACCCGGCTGGTCATCGAGTGCAAGGTCGGCGTCAACCCGCAGGCGCTGCTCGCCGACCTCTACCGTCTGACCCCGCTCGAGAGCTCGTTCGGCATCAACAACCTGGTGCTGGTCGACGGGCAGCCGCAGACGCTCGGGCTCAAGGCGCTGCTCGAGGTGTTCGTGCAGCACCGCTACGACGTGGTCACCCGGCGTACGCAATATCGGCGGTCCAAGCGGCAGGACCGGTTGCATCTGGTCGACGGCCTGCTCATCGCCCTGATCGACATCGATCGGGTGGTCGCGATCATCCGCGGCAGCGACGACGCGGCGGCGGCCAAGACGGCGTTGATGGCCGAGTTCGGGCTGACCGACGTCCAGGCGACGTACATTCTCGACACGCCGCTGCGCCGGCTGACCCGATTCGATCGGATCGAGCTGGAGACCGAGCAGGAGCGGCTGCGTGCGGAGATCGCCGAGCTGTCCCGCATCCTGGACAACGAGGACGTCCTCAAGCAGGTCGTCTCGGACGAGCTGGCCTCGGTGGCCGCCGACTTCGGCGCCGCGCGGCGCACCACGCTGATCGACGGCGACCTCAAGGAGGTGCTGGCCGCGTCGGCGCCGGCCGGCCCGCTCGAGGTGGCCGACGACCCCTGCCAGGTCATTCTCTCGGCGACCGGGCTCATCGCCCGGACCGCGGCCGAGAGCGAGGAGGCCACCGAGGCGCGGCGACGCTCCGGACGGGTCAAGCACGACGCCGTACGCGCGGTGATCCACTCCACGGCCCGGGGGCGGATCCTGCTGGTGACCAGCCGCGGCCGGGCGTTCAAGACCGACGTGCTGCCGCTGCCCGTGCTGCCCGAGCAGATCGGCACGGTGTCGATCCGCGGCGGCATGTCGGCGTCCGAACTGGTGCCGCTCGAGCCGGGGGAGAAGGTGGTCGGCCTGGCCCCGCTCACGGCCGGCGACTCGCCCGGCATCGCGATGGGCACCCGGCTCGGTGTGGTCAAGGTGTGCGCGCCCGAGTGGCCGGTCCGCTCCGACGAGTTCGAGGTCATCACGCTCAAGGAGGACGACGAGGTCCTCCAGGCGACCTGGCTGTCCGGCGCCGCCGCCGAGTCGGTCGCGTTCGTCACCTCCGACGCGTCGATGCTCCGCTTCCCGGCCAAGCTGGTGCGGCCGCAGGGCCTGAAGGGTGGCGGCATGGCCGGCATCAACCTCGCCCCCGACGTCGAGGTCCTCTCCTTCAACGTGGTCAACACGGCCGACGACACCCACGGCGAGCCCATGGTCGTCACCTCGACCGGCACCCAGGTCAAGCTGAGCCCGTTCGCGTCCTACCCGGCGAAGGGCCGGGCCACCGGCGGGGTCCGGGTGCAGCGCTTCCTCAAGGGCGAGACCCGGCTGACCCTGGCCTGGATCGGTCCGCGCCCGGTCGGCGCCACCACCACGGGCGACGCGGTCGAGCTCCCGGAGCCCGACGCCCGCCGGGACGGCTCCGGCACCGCGGTCCTGATGGCCCCCCAGATCATCGGCCACCTGATCGAGCGCGGCTGACATGGGTTCCCTCGCCGGCGGGTGTGCGCGCCCGCCGGCGGGGTGAATCAGGCCTTGTCGTCGCCCGTGCTGATCGACCCGGATCCTCCGGCGCCCTTCGGCGGGCCGGCGTCGCCTGATCGGCGTGGCCGGCTTCGCCTGATCGGCGTGGCCGGCTTCGCCTGATCAGAGGGTTGCCGGGCCGAGCGTCCTCGGGCTGTCGGAATTCAGCAACAGTGGCGCAATATGCGCCGGCCGGCCTCTACGCTCGGCCGGGCGCCGCTTCGCGTTGCCCGCGCCCCCATGTCTTCAGGCGAGGTCCGCATGACTGCCTCTCGCGTTTCCGAGTTCCCGCTGGTCGTGTCCGCCGAGGACGGCGCCGGCCCGGACGGCGCCGAGGAGCTGGCCGCGATGCTGCGGCTCGCTCTGGCCGACGCGGGAGTGACTCGGATCGACGAGGCGGCGACCGGCGTCGCGCCCGAAGGCACCCGCGGAATCGAACTGCTCGGCGTGCTTGCGTTCATCGTCACCGCCGTGCAGACCGCGGAATCCCTCACCAAGGTTCTCGAGGCGATCCGCGCCTGCCTCGCCCGCTTCGCCGACCGCCGCCACCGGGTGCGGCTGACCGTCGCCGGGGTCGACGTGGAGGTCGCCCCCGACACCGACGTCGCGCCCATTGTGGCCGCGCTCCTGGCGCAACCCGGACGGCCCGCGATCGGCCGGCGCCGGGCGCTGGTGGTCGCGAACGCCCGCTACGACGATCCGGCGCTGGCCGCCCTGCGCGCTCCGACCCGCGACGCGGACGCGCTCGCCCGGGTGCTCGGCGACCCGGCGATCGGCGGCTTCGACGTCGACCTGCTGATGGACGCCGACGAGCGGACCGTCCGGCGGCGCATCGCGGGATTCTTCGCCGACCGCGACCGTGATGATCTGCTGCTGCTGCACTTCTCCTGCCACGGCGTGAAGGACCCGCACGGCCGGCTCTACCTGGCCGCGCGCGACACCGACCTGAAGTCGCTGGGCGCCACCGGGGTCGCCGCCGGCTTCGTCAACGATCAGCTGGTGGAAACCCGCTCCAAGCGGGTGATCCTGGTGCTGGACTGCTGCTACAGCGGCGCCTTCAACCGCGGTGTGGCTACCCGCGCCGACCGGGGCGTCCACATCGGCGACGAGTTCAACACCGGCACCGGCCGGATCGTGCTGACCGCGTCCAGCGCGACCGAGTACGCGTTCGAGGGCGGCGACCTGACCCGCGCCGAGGCCGGAACGTCGGTTTTCACCACGGCGCTGGTCAACGGGCTGTCCACCGGCGAAGCGGACCTCGACGGTGACGGCGAGATCTCGGTCGACGAGCTCTACGACTACACCTACCGGCAGGTCCGTGGGCAGGCTCCGGGTCAGACGCCGATGAAATGGACGTTCGGCGTCGAGGGCAGCGTGACCGTCGCTCGCAGCGTCCGGCCCGCGGCCCTGCCGGCGGCGGTGCTGGCCGACCTGGCCAGCGAACGGGTGGTGCTGCGGATGGAGGCGGTCGCGGCGCTGCGCCGGCTGCACGGCGGACCCAACCTGAGCCTCGCCGAACGCGCTTCGACCGAGCTGCGCCGGCTGCGTGACCAGGACGACAGCGCCCGCGTGCGAGCGGCCGCGGCGAGCGCGCTGGACGACACGGCCACGACGTCACCACCTGAGAAGGCACCTCGTACCCGAGAACGCGTACCGGTACCGGTGGCCGCCCCGGCAACCGCTTCAGCGCCGGCGACCGACTCCGCTTCGACGCCGGCGACAGCCGCACCCCCGGAGGCCGCCGCTCCGCGTGTGTCCGCGCTGGGGCGGCTGCCGAATGCGATACCGACTACTTGGCGGTGGCCCGCGGCGCCGGCGCATCCGGCGTTGTTCGCCGTTCTCGCGGCTGCCGGGCTGATAGCGATCGTTCAGGCGGTCGAGATGGCGATCGTCGGCCGGGACGCCCGCAGCTTCTCCGGCCTCAACGTGCTCGCTGTCGTCCCGATCATCGCGACGATCGCCCTGGTCACGGCGGCACGGGCCCAGGCGTGGCGCTGGGTGGCCGGGATGGCGGCGGTCCTGGCGATCACGCTGGGCCAGGGATTGCTGACGCTGTTCGGCGACTCCGTCCACGTCGGCGACCACGGCCTGGTAATCAGCGGTGTCCTCTGGTTCGACCGCAATGCCCCGACCGAAGGTCCCGGCGGATTCGTGCTCCGGCCGGCGGTCAGCGTGCCGCCGATGCTCTGGTTCGCGGTGTTCGGCCCGACCTGGGCGGCTCGGCGGCGGACGTGGCGCGGACTGCGCCGTCCGGGGCTGCTGTTGACCGTCGTCGTCGCCCTCGCCGTGTCGCTGACCGGTGCCGCGATACTCGATCCGGTGTCCGACGGCAGCTCAAGTGTGTTCAGCCTGATCCGACCGCAGCACAGCTACTACGGGCCCGCCACCGTCGTCGGCCTGGGCAACGTGGCATCGACGTTCGCCGGCGCCGGGCACAACTGGGCAACCGCATTGTGGTGCGCCGGTTGGCTGGCACTACTGGTCACGGCGGCGATCGGGCTCGTGGCATCGATCCGCGGCCGGCGGACCGTCTGGGCGGTCGCCGTCGGCGTCGCCGTCATCGCCTCGGTCGCCGTCGGATTCGTCGCGGGCGGCCTCTACGCGCCCCCGGCACAGTACGTGCTCGCTCGGTACCTGGCGGTCATGACCGCGAGTGCGGGCGCCGGGGTGCTGGCGTACGCGCTGTTCGGCCCCCGCACCTCAGCGACAACTCCGTAGTACCGGGTCCGGGCGTCGCGCTAGCGTTCGCGCATGCGGTTGCGGCAGGGTGGGCGGCGAGTCGACCTCGTGCTCGGGATCCTGCTGCTCGTAGGCGTGCTGACCGGCATCACCGCCAACACGATCGGGGTCAACTGGCCGCTCGACCTGATCCAGATCCACGCCGCGGCGGCGCTGGCGATTCTGCTGCTCACGCCGTGGAAGTTCGTCGTCGCGCGGCGCGGCCTGGGCCGGAAACGGCGACCCTGGTCGACCAAGGGGCTGTCGCTGGCGCTCGCGTTCTTCGTGCTGGTGACGATCGGCAGCGGTCTGCTCCACTCGACCGGCCGGGTCGAGTTCGTCGGCCCGCTCACGCTGATGCAGATTCACGTCGGCTCGGCCGTAGGGGCCGTGGCCGTGCTGGTCACCCACTTCCTGCGGCACGCCGTTCGCCCGCGCCGCAAGGATGCCGACCGCCGCGCCGCCCTGCGTCTGGCCGTGCTCGGCGGGGCCGCGGCCGTGGCGACCGCGGCCTGGGACACGGGGGCCGCGACCGATCGGCGCTTCACCGGCTCGGTGCCCAAGCCCGAGCTCGAGGTCACCTCGTGGATCAACGACGGCATCCAGGAGCTCGACCCGGCAAGCTACCGCCTGCGCGTGGGTACGGCCGTCCTCGACCTGGATGCCGTCCTGGCCCTGCCGCACGAGACCTTCGACGCGGTCCTCGACTGCACGAGCGGGTGGTACAGCCACCAACAGTGGCAGGGCGTCCGGCTGAGCAGTGTGCTGACCGCCGCCGGTGTCACCGGGGGCGGCTGGCGCAGCGTCGAGGTCCGCTCGAAGACCGGTTACGCCCGCTGGTTCGGCGCCGCCACGCTGGACGAGGTCTGGCTGGCCACCCACGTCGGCGGGTTCCCTCTCTCGTACGGCCACGGCTTCCCGGCCCGCCTGGTCGCCCCCGGCCGCCGCGGCTTCTGGTGGGTCAAGTGGGTGACCTCGATCCAGACCTCCGATCGGCCGCCCTGGGCCCAGTCGTTCTTCCCGCTCAGCTGAAGGCGGCCGCGGGGTCGTAGCGTGCCCGGATCCGCCGAAGACCACGACGGTCAGATCGCGAGCCGGTGCCGCCCCGAAGCCGGCCGGCGCCCGGACCGGGGCCGACGCGGACCCGCCCTCGATGGGTGGGCCCAGTCAAGCAGGCGGGTCCGACACTTTTTCGCCGTCGTCCACAGTCGCTCGCCCGTCGCGGGGACCGAAGGCGGCCAGCGCCTCGGCGTCGCTGCCCTGAGACCGCACGTAGTAGTCCGCCCACGCCTGCACGTCGGGATAGGCCGAGCCGGCGACCACGCTCGCCACCGCCGCGTCCACGTCGATGTCGACCCGGCGCAGGGAGACCTCGCCGGCCCGCAGCAGTGCCCAATGCCCGCCCGCGCCCCCGTAGGGCATGCCGATGCTGCCCGGATTGACGACCGTCCGGCGGTCGACGAGCCGCACGAACGGCATGTGGGTGTGGCCGCAGACCACCGTCCGCACCTCGTCGGGCAGGTCGGCGAAGACCTCGGCCCACTTGGAGAGCCGCGTGTCGACCAGCACGACCTCGTCGTCGTCGCGCGGGGTGCCGTGGCAGAACACGACCGGGCCGAAGCCGGTGACCGGCAGCGTGACCGGATGGGGCAGGCCTTCGAGCAGCCGCAGATGGCCGGACGACAGCTGCGAGGCCGCCCACATGTCGATCTCGTAGGGGCTGGGCGCGCCCTGGCGGATCGCGACCAGTTCGCGGTCGGCGTTGCCGCGGACCAGCACGACGTTGTCGATGCTCGTCAACAGGTCGAGCACCTGCGTCGGCTGCGGGCCCGACGCGTGGTCGCCGCACACGACGATGCGGTCGGCGGCCCTGACCTCGGGCCGGGCGAGAACCTCTTCCAGCACGGGCAGCACCCCGTGCACGTCGGCGATGACGGCGACCGTGTCCATCCGATCCACAGTAGGCCAGAGTGGGGGCATGGAGCCGCGCATCGTCGTCCCGCAGGCGTTTCTCGACATGCCGCGCTGGTGGCACGAGGGTTCGGACTGGCTGGCCGCGCTTCCCGACACCGCGGCGGCCGCCTGCCGGCGCTGGGACCTGTGCCTCGACGGCGAACCCCAGCACGGCTCGAACGCTCTGGTGTTTCCGGTGCGGCGCGGCGACGAGTGCCTCGCCCTGCGGCTGACGCCGCCGGGACAGGAGGTCTCCGATCAGGTCGCGGCGCTGCGTTTTTGGGACGGCCGGGGCACCGTACGCCTGGAGGCCGCCGACCTGGCGTCCGGAGCCATGCTGCTGGAACGCCTCGCGATGGACGGTTCGCTGCGTGCGCTGCCGCTCGGGGACGCCCTGGCCGTGCTGGGCACGATGATGCGCCGCCTGGCCGTGCCCGCGCCTTCGTCGGTGCCGAGTACGGCCGGGATCGTGGCCGAGCGGTCGGCCGCGCTGCCGTCGGACTGGGAGCGACTGGGGCGGCCGTTCGACAAAGCCTTCCTGGAACAGGCGCTGGCCGCCGCGGGCCGTCTGACCGGGTCCGACGGGGATCTGGCCGTCGACGGTGATCTGCATTCGGGTCAGGTGCTGCGGGGCACGCGCGAGGAGTGGCTGACCGTAGACCCGGTGCTGCTGCGCGGGGACATCGCCTTTGACGTGGGCCGGATGCTGTGGACCCGGCTCGACGAGCTCGTCGACATCCGCGCCGGGTTCGACATCGTGGTCGCGGCGGCCCGGCTCGACGCGGCCCGGGCGCGCGACTGGGTGGTGTTCCGGGCGATCGACTACTGGCTCTGGTGCCTGTCCCGGGGACTGACCGAGGACCCGGTGCGCTGCGAGCGATTGACCCGCGTCTTCGCTTCTTGACATTCGCCGCGTACGGGACGAACGCTCGCGCGGCGAAGGCCTTGCGCTGACTGACGCGAAGTGATGGGGCGGCGACCAGGCCGCCGCCCCCTGATCAGCGTTATTTGCTCGGAGCCGGGACGGCGCACTTGATCTTGGGGTTGACGCCCAGCCAGTTGAGGGGGCCGGCGACGATCGTGACCACCACCGTGCCCGCCTTGGCGCAGCTGGTGTCGCCGTTGTCCTTGAAGTAGCCGCGTTCGTAGGCGGCGACGCCGCCGATGACCAGCCAGAGAAGGATGATCAAGCCGCCGATCGAAGTGCCGCGCATCGGATTCTCCTCGGTCCATGGGGGTGGACCCGCGAATACCCCGATGCGTTCGATCTTTAAACGACGGCCTGCAAGGTGTAGCTGTGGGGGAGACGTTCGGGGCGGTCGGCGAGTTGCCATTCGCCGTTGTCGAGCTCGCGCATGTGGCCGGGGAGGGCGTTCCACGGGACGGACTGGTGCTCGATCAGCGTGGTTACCGTCAGGCCGGCCTCGAGCAGCGCGGTGACGATCTCGCCGATGCCGTGGTTCCACTCGTGGCTGACCGTCGCCTGGAACTGGTGGTCGGTCGTCACGTAGGTGTAGGGGTCGTCGAAGACCATCGGCGCGGACTGTTCGAAATAGGTCGTCTGCAGCGCGATCAGGTCGTCGTCACGGTCGTAGTCGAGGGACCAGAGCACGGGATGGCCCTCGCGGAGGTGCAGGCGGCCGCCCGGGCGCAGCAGCGAGCGGACGGTCCGCGCCCAGCGTCTGACGTCGGGGAGCCAGCAGAGCGCCCCGACGCCGGTGTAGACGAGGTCGAAGTCGCCGTCGAGGACGTCGCGAGCACGGTAAACGTCTGATTGGACAAATTGGACGTCGGCGTCGGCGTCGGCGTCGGCGGCGGCGACGAATCGTCGAGCGGTGTCGATCGCGGGTGCGGAGAAGTCGAGTCCCGTCACCGACGACGCGCCGAGTCGCGAGAGGGACAGCGTGTCGTGGCCGATATGGCACTGCAGGTGAACGACCCGCTGCCCGTCGAGCGATCCCAGCCGCGGCCGGTCGAAACGGATCACATCGCTCAGGAACGCCGGATCGGCGATGAAACGGTCCAGCCCGTATTCCGGCGAGGCGGCGTGCACGGCCGCACGCTCGTCCCAGTTGGCGCGGTTGACGTCCAGATAGTCGGTCACGCCGGGCACGTTACTGCCCCGGGATACGCTGCCGCCTACGGTTTTTCCTAGTCATGGCGTTAGATGGGACAGCAGTCGAGCGGAAACGGGGTGCGGTGGCTTGGAGACCAGGCGGACAACGGTGCGGGACGTGCGCCGGGCCAATCGGTCCAGCCTGCTCACCGACCTCTTCCACGGCGGCCGCCAGAGCCGCCAGCAGCTCGGCGCCACCACCTCGCTCAGCCAGGCCAGTGTCAGCAACCTGATCGGCGAGATGATCGACGAGGGGCTGGTCGAGGAGGCCGGCCTGGTCGGTTCGGACGGCGGCCGGCCGCGGGTGCTGCTGCAGGTGCGGCCCGCCTTCCGGTACGTGGTGGGCGCCGACGTCGGCGAGACCCGCATCGTGGTCGAGCTCTACGACCTGGCCATGAACCGCCTGGCGGCCGCGAAATATCAGCACGACGACGACCCCGACCAGGTGGCCCGGCAGCTTCTCGACGGCCTCTCGGCGGTGCTGGAGGAGGCCGGCGTCGCGCCCGAGGACGTGCTCGGCTACGGCGTCGGCGTGCCCGGCGTGGTCGACCAGGGCGTGGTCTATTCGCAGGTCACCGGCTGGGACGCGGTTCCGCTGGGCGACGTGCTGGCGGGCGGCACCTCGGTTCCGGTCTTCGTCGAGAACGGTGCCAAGACGGTCGGCCAGGCGGAGATGTGGTTCGGCGCCGGGCGCGGCGCCCGCCATGCGGTCATCATTCTCATCGGTACGGGCGTGGGCGCGGCCGTCGTCATGGACGGTCACAGCTATCGCGGGGCGAACAGCAACGCCGGCGAGTGGGGCCACACCACCCTGGTCTACGACGGCGACCTGTGCCGGTGCGGGGCCCGGGGCTGCCTGGAGGCGTACGTCGGGGCCGACTCGATCAACACGCGGCTGGCGGCCGTTCTCGACGAGAAATACGACCCCGGCCGACTCGACCGGCTGCTGGCCGAAAAGGAACACAGCGAAGAGGTGGCCGACGTGTTCGCCCAGACGTGCGGCTACCTGGGTGCCGGCATCGCCGACCTGATCAACCTGTTCAGCCCGGAGCGGATCGCGATCGGCGGCGGGGCCGGGCTGCCGCTGGCCGAGCGCTTCCTGCCCGAGATCCGGGCCGCGGCGGCCGCCCACGCGCTGCGCCGGCCGTACGCCCAGACCACCATCGAGGCGTGCCTGCTCGGCCCGGAGGCCGTCGCGATGGGCGCCGCCACGCTGCCGATCGCCCGGCTGCTCGCCGAGGGCGGCCTGCCGGCCCCGCAGGAGGAGGAGATCCTGCTGACCCGCAAGCCGCCCGCGGCTCGGCGATAAGACTAGGAACGAATGCGCGCGATCGTGTCGCGCAGCCAGAGAGCGCTCTGCTTCGGCGTCCGCTGCTGCGTGTCGTAGTCCACGTGCACGATGCCGAAGCGCTTGGCGTAGCCGTACGCCCACTCGAAGTTGTCGAGCAGCGACCACGCGAAGTAGCCCCGCACGTCCGCGCCCTGCGCCCGGGCGTCGGCGACCGCGGCCAGGTGGGTGGCCAGGTACTCGGTGCGGTCGTCGTCGAGCACGGTGCCGTCGGCGGCCACCTCGTCGGCGAACGCGGCCCCGTTCTCGGTGATCACCAGTGGCAGCCCGGGGTAGTCGTGGTGCAGGCGGACCAGCAGCTGCGTGAACCGTTCCGGGGTGATCGGCCAGTCCATCGCCGTCCGCGGGGTGTCCGGCAGGATCGCCCGTACCACCGGCTCGCCGTTCTCGTCGCGGGTGCGCCCCTGCTCGTCGGTGCCGGCGAAGTTCTGCCCGAAGTAGAAGTTCACGCCGAGCACGTCGAACGGCGTCGAGATGATCTCCAGGTCGCCGTCCTGGACCGGGAACGCCGAGCCGCGTTCGTCCAGATCGGACACGATGTCGGCCGGGTAGCGGCCGTACCGCAGCGGGTCGAGCCAGGCCCGCGTGCCCATGCCGTCGGCCCGGCGGGCGGCGTCGCGGTCGGCCGCGCTGTCCGAGGCGGGGTCGGCGGTGCCCATGTTGAGCGTGATCCCGTACGTGTGCGGGCGGGTCTGTGCCGCCCGCATCGCCTGCGTCGCCAGGCCGTGCCCGAGCAGCAGGTGATGGGTGGCGGCGATGGCCGCGTCGTAGTCGCGCCGCCCGGGCGCGTGCACCCCGACGTGGTAGCCGAGCCAGGCCGAGCACCAGGGCTCGTTCAACGTGCTGAACGTGTCGACCCGGTCCTGCAGCCGGTCGAAGACGAGCGTGGCGTACTCGGCGAACCGGTAGGCCGTGTCGCGGGCCGGCCAGCCGCCGGCGTCCTCCAGCTCCTGCGGCAGGTCCCAGTGGTACAGCGTGACCCACGGGTCGAGGCCGGCCGCCAGCAGCTCGTCGACGAGCCGGTCGTAGAAGGCCAGGCCGGCCGGGTTGGCCTTGCCGCGGCCGCCGGGCTGCACCCGCGGCCAGGCGACCGAGAACCGGTACGCGTCCACGCCCAGACTCTTGATCAGTGCCACGTCCTGGGGCATCCGGTGGTAGTGGTCGCAGGCGACGTCGCCGTTGTCGCCGTTCGCTACGGCGTCGGGCACCCGGCAGAAGGTGTCCCAGATGGACGGCGTACGACCGTCCTCGGCAACCGCGCCCTCGATCTGGTACGAGGACGTCGCGACGCCCCAGGTGAAGGCCGGAGGGAAGTCGACCTCTGCGACAGAAGGGGCAAAACGGGCGGTGGGGTTCATGGCTCTCCAGTGCGGGGATATGGGGCGGGGCCGGCTCCTCGTGGAAGGAGGCCGGCCCCGGATGTCATCCGACAGGCTGCTTCGCGGGATGCAGCCAGCAGGCCACCGACCGGGTCGCACCGTCCGGGGTGTCCGGGCGGCCGAGCACCGGGATCTGGTCGGCGCACGGGTCGAAGGCCTTCGGGCAGCGGGGATGGAACGAGCAGCCGCTCGGCATGCCGGCCAGGTCGGGCGGGGAGCCCGGGATGCCGGCCAGCTCGCGGCGTTCGCCGCGCAGCGCCGGGAACGAGTTGAGCAGCCCCTTCGAGTAGGGGTGCAGCGCGTCCCGGTAGAGCGAGGAGGCCGGTGCTTCCTCGACGATCCGGCCGCCGTACATGATCGCGATCCGGTTGGAGAACTCGACCAGCAGCGACAGGTCATGGGTGATGAAGATGACCGAGAAGCCGAGCCGCTCGCGCAGGTCGATCAGCTGGCCCAGGATCTGCCGCTGCATGACCACGTCGAGGGCGGTCGTCGGCTCGTCCATGATGACGACCTGCGGCTGCAGGATCAGCGCCATGCCGATCATGACGCGCTGCCGCATGCCGCCCGACAGCTGGTGCGGGTAGGCGTCCATCCGGTCGGCCGAGATGCCGACCACCTTGAGCATCTCGCGGGCCCGCGCGTCGCGGGAGTGCGCGCTCATCTGCGGCTCGTGGGCCTTGAGCACGTCGGTCAGCTGGGTCGAGATCTTGTGGACCGGGTTGAGCGAGTTCATCGCGCCCTGGAACACGATCGCCGTCTCGGCCCACCGGAACTGCCGCAGCGCCCGGTCGGACAGGCCGAGTACGTCGTACGACGAGCCCTGCTCGGGGTGGTAGATGACCTCGCCGCCGGTAATGACGCCCGGCGGAGCGAGCAGCCGGGTCAGCCCGTAGGCGAGGGTCGACTTGCCGGAGCCGCTTTCGCCGGCCAGGCCGAGCACCTCGCCGCGGTGCAGGGTCAGGCTGACGTCGCGGACCGCGCGGACGGCCCGGTCGCCGAGGCCGTAGTCGACGTTGAGATCGCGGATCTCCAGTACGGGTTCAGGCATTGTTCGGGACCTCCCGTGCCACCGGCGTGGCGCCGTCCAGATCGATCTTGGGGCTCGGGGTGGATGTCAGCACCGGGGTGAAGCCGATCCGCATCCGCACCGTACGGCCGCTGGTCGTCTTGACCCGGGTCTTGCCGGCGCTGCGCAGGCGCGGGCTGACGAACTCGTCGATACCGAAGTTGATCAGCGAGAGCGAGGTGCCGAGCAGCGCGATCGCCAGACCCGCGGGGACGAACCACCACCACGCGTTCTGGCCGAGCGCCTGCTGGCCCTGGGCCCAGAAGAGGATCGTGCCCCAGTTCCAGCCGTTGTTGACCACGCCGATGAAGGCGAGCGTGATCTCGGAGAGGACCGCGAACAGCACGGTACCGACGAAACCGGCCGCGATCACCGCGGTCAGGTTGGGCAGCAGCTCGAAGATGATGATGCGCCAGGTCTTCTCGCCGGTCGCCCGGGACGCCTCGAC
>DASWRZ010000447.1:0-20567 GCA_036402935.1 Actinoplanes sp. | reverse complement strand
AAGCCGAAGTCCCCACCGGGCCGGGCCGATTCGTCAGGTGCAGGGCCGACGACCGGCCCTCGAGGGGAGAAACACCATGACCGCGATCAACCCGATCGGCTCGACGGCCGGCACCGCCGCCTACAAGGTCGCCGACGACAGCCAGAAGACGGACAGCACCAAGAAGGCCGGCCACCACGGCCACGGGGGCCACCACAAGGCCGAGGCGCCGGCGCCGGCCCCGGACCCGACCACCACGGCGACGGGGACCTCCACGTCCGCGCTCCTCGACGTGACCGCCTGACGGTTCACCCGCTCGGGGCGACGGGCTCCTCGCCCCGATCGGGTTCGGCGAACCGGGCCAGAACCAGGGCGCCGGCCACGGCGAAGACGAATCCGAGGACCGCCGGGGCGGTCCAGCCGGCACGCGTACGGTCGTGCCAGAGCACAATTCCCGCGACCGACGGCAGAGCGGTCTCGCCGATGATGACCAGCGCGGACACGGTGGTCACGGCGCCCCGCTGGAGCGCGGCCGAGAACGACAGGAACGCGCAGGCCCCGCTCACCGCGGCGGCGTAGGCGGCCGGGTCGCGTACGAGGCCGGTGGGGGTGAGACCGGGCAATGCGCGTACGCAAAGAGCCGTGAGGCCGAAGCCGAGCCCAGCCACCACGCCCTGGACGACGGCGCCGCCGGGTGGCCGGAGCCGGGAGGCGAGGAGCGCGGCGGCGCCGAGCACGAGAGCGGCCGCCAGCAGCGCGAACCGGGTGCTGCGGCCGGCGCCGGCGGTCCCCTCGGGCCCGCTCGACGCGCCGAGGAGCGCCAGCCCGGCGCAGACGGCGAGCACGGCGACCCACTGGCGGGTGCCGAGGCGGATGCCGAGCAGCGGTACGCAGACGAGCGCCGTCACCGCGAGATTGCCGGCCTGAGCCGCTTGGACGACGAAGAGGGGGAGCCCGCGGAGCGCAACCAACTGGGCGACGAACCCGAAGAGGTCGAGCGCCACGCCGACCACGAACGGCCGGCGCTGCCGCCGGCGAACGCCCACGGCCTGGAGGGCAGTGCCCACGCCGTAGCAGATCGCGGAGAGTATCGCCGCGGCGAAGGCACCGGTCATCCGCGTAACCGTATTAGATGGCCGCATGGTGCTTCCGGCGACTCTTTCGCTGACCGTCGGTGACGGCCGGGCGCTGCGGTATTGCCTGTACGGCCCGGCCGACGGATCTCCGGTGATCTCGCACAGCGGGTCGCCGAACAGCCGCTCGAAGCGCCCGGGCTCATCGGGGCGAGGTCGGGCAGCGGCTTGCGCTTTCTGGTGTACGACCGGCCCGGTTACGGCGGTTCGGCCCGCCGGGCCGGCCGCCGCGTGGCCGACGCGGCGTCCGACGTGACGGCTCTCGCCGGTGCGCTGGGGTGGGGGCGGTTCGGCGTGTTCGGCGGGTCGGGGGGCGCGCCGCACGCGCTGGCGTGTGCGGCGCTGCCCTCGTCCGATTCGGCCTGGCTGCTCGCGCACATTGCGACGGCGTCGGGAAATGCCTACGAGGGGGTGGCGGTCGACTGGGGTGCGGCCGGGCCGGTAGCGGGGTGCGGGAGGCGGTCGTGGTGGCGGTCGGCTGGGCGGGGGCGGAACCCGGCGCGTTCTGGGTGGTGCTCGGCGCCCATGGGAGGTTCCCCGGGAGCCGTGGATCTTCGGTGGGTGGCCGGCGGCGCAGGGTGAGTGGGTGGCTCGACCTTCAGGCGGGGGCGCGAGAGGGCGGGCTTCGACGCGTACGGGAAATTGAAGCTCTCATGGCACTCGGGTGACGTGATGGTCCAAAGCCACCGGGCGGCCCCGCCGCCCGGCAGGATGAGGGTGTGGAGACGGATCTTCAGCTGGCGCAGCGGGCGGCCCTGGTCGGAGCCGGAGTGGCGCTGAAGCATTTCGCGGCGCTGGCCGACCTGCCGCGGGAGCTCAAGGCCGACGGGTCGATCGTGACGGCGGCCGACCGGGCGGTGGAGGCGGCGATTCGGGAGGTTCTCGCGGCGGCTCGGCCGGAGGACGCGGTGCTCGGCGAGGAAGCGGGGGAGACCCTCGGGGTGGCCGCCGACCGGCGCTGGATCATCGATCCGATCGACGGGACCCGGCTTTTCGTGGCGGGGGACGACCGCTGGCTGGTGCTGATCGGGCTGGAGGAACGCGGCGAGATCGTCACCGGGGTGGCCGCGCATCCGGCGCAGGGGAGCATCTGGTGGGCTACCCGGGGTGGCGGGGCGTTCGAGGGGCGTGTCGTCGGCGGCCGGGTGGTCGCCGACACGCCGATCCGGGCCGGTGGCTCGTCGTCGTCGCTGGCCGGCAGCCGGGTGGGGATCGTGCCCGAGGACTGGGGACGTGATCTCGTGGCACCCCTGGTGGCGCTGGCGCCGCCGCGGCCGTGGGGGATTCATCCGGCGTTGATGGTCGCTCGCGGTGAGCTTGATCTTGCGGTGCAGACGGGTGGGCAGATCTGGGACTTCGCGGCCACGTCGCTCATCGTGACCGAGGCCGGGGGCAGTTACAGCGGGTTGTCGGGGGACCCGCGGCCGGGGGCGGGCGCGTCGGTCTACGCGCGGGACCCGGCGCTTCGCCTGGAGGCTCTGGACCTCATGTCAGGGCCAGCACTTCCGCCTTCTCCAGGCCTTCCGTCCGGTGGGTGAGCACCAGGACGGTACGGCCGCCGGTCGCCTCGAGCAGGTCGGTCATCAGGGCGTGGGCGGTCGGTTCGTCGAGGCCCTCGGTGGGTTCGTCGAGGATCAGCAGGTCGGGGTCGGCCAGCAGGGCGCGCGCGGTGGCCAGGCGACGGGCCTGACCGCCGGAGATCGTGCTGCCGCCGGTGCCGAGCCAGGTGTCGAGGCCGTCCGGAGTGCTGTCCAGCCAAGCGCCCAGCTGCACCTTTTCGATGGCCCGCCGGATCTCCTGGTCGGCGGCCGCCGGTCTGGCCAGCCGGAGGTTCTCGCGGACGGTGGACGCGAAGATGTGGTTGGTGTCGTCGCCGATCAGGACGATGCGGCGGCGGACCGCTTCCTCCGGGAGCGTGCGGATGTCCTCGCCGTCGACCGTGATGGTTCCGTTGCGGGGATCCAGAAGCCGCGCCAGCACCATGCCCAGGGTGGATTTGCCGGCTCCGGAGCGGCCGGTGATCGCCGTTGTGGTGCCGGGTTCCAGGTCGAGGTCGAGGCCTTTGAAGGCCGGGTTGTCGCCCCAGCCCGCTTCCAGACCTCTGATCTTGATGGTGGGTGGTCTGCGCGGCGGGTCGGAGGCGATCTCCGGCGCGTCGAAGATCACCGAAACTGGTTCGGCGAGCAGGTCGGTGAGCCGTTGCTCGGCGCCGGCGGCCCGCATCCGCGCCACGGCGGCCTCCGGGAGCCCCAACGCCGACTCTCCGAGCACCACCAATCCGAGCAGCACGACCCCGGTCCACTCGTGGCCGAGCCCCGCATGTCCCAGCGCCAGAGCGGCCGCGGTCACCGCAAACCCCCAACCGAGATGCGCCAGCGCCCCGGCACCCCCGGCTGATCGCGCGGCTCGCGCCTCGCGGTCCGCAAGCTTCCGGCTGCGCCGATCCGGTACGCCCAGCAGCCCCGAACCCCGCAACTCCTCGATCCCGTCGACCGTTTCCACCATGGCGTCGCGGAGTTCGGCGCGGGCCTCGCTGGTCGCCCGGTCCTGGCGGGTCGCCTGGTGGGCGGCCAGGACGGGCGCCAGAACTCCGGCTGTGAGCAGGCCGGCTCCGACCGGCAATGCCGTTGCCGGGGCCACGAGAGCGGCCGTTCCGGCGCCCAGGGCGAGCGCGATCCAGCCGGCCCGGGCCGGCAGACGGCCGCGGAGAAGTCCGTCGATCTGGGCGTCCACGTCGTCGACGACCTTGGTGAGGAGGTCGCCGCGGCGGCGCAGCTTCGCGCTCGGGACCCGCGGGATCAAGGCCTCGTAGACGCGGGCGCGGCGCTGGCCGATCTGGGCGAAGGCGACGTCGTGGGAGACCAGGCGCTCGACGTAGCGCAGAAGCGGGCGGGCGACCGCGCTGCCTCGGACCAGGACCACCGCGGCCGAGAGAGTCAGGACGGGTGGGAGCGCGGCGGCCCGGATGAGCAGCCAGGCCGCGGCGCCGGTCAGCACCAGGCCGGCCAGGGAGGAGCCGCTGCCGAGGGCGACCGCTACCCAGGGGCGGCGCCAACGATCCCGCATGGGGGAGGCCTCCCGGGCTGTGTTGTCCGGCCTAGGCTCCGTGCCGTGTCGGGGGACGCTGACCGTGCCGTCGGCGGCCGCGACCCGGCCGGCGCCCTCGGGGATCTGGTTGTCCGGGCCGAGGCCGTTTGTAGCCGGTTCCGGGGCGGTTTGGTGGTCCGTGGCAGGGGCGTTCGTGCCTCGTGCCGGTTCCGAAGCGGTTTGGTTGTGCGGGCCGGGGGCGTTCGTATTCCGTGCCGGTTCCGGGCCGGCGGCGGTCGAGCCTCGTGCCGGTTCCGGGCCGGCGGCGGTCGAGCCTCGTGCCTGCTGCGGGCTGGCGGCGGTCGAGCCTCGTGCCTGTTCCGGGCTGGCGGCGGTCGAGTCTCGTGCCTGTTCCGGGCCGGCCGGGAAGAGCGTTGCGGCCGGCGTGATCTCCACGATGCGGTCGGCCGCGGCGATCTGGGCCGGACGGTGTGCGGCGACCAGGATGGCGCTGCCCTCGTCCGCGGCCCGGCGCAGGCGGGTGATGACCAGCTGCTCGGTTTGCGGGTCCAGGTGAGCGGTCGGTTCGTCGAGCAGCAGCGTGGCCGGCCCAAGGAACAGCGCCGCCGCGAGCGCGAGCCGATGCCGCTGCCCGGCCGAGACGCCGGCGCCGTGTTCGCCGAGGGGAGTTGCGGCCGTGACCAGGTCGCGCGGTCCGGAGACGCCGGTGGACAACGGCGGGGAATCGTCGTACCCGGGTGGTTGGCTTGACCCCGCCCAGCGCAGGGGTGGGGTGGTGTTGGGCTCGGGTGTCGGCGTGGCTGGGCCGGCCGCACGCACGCTGGGTGTGGGGTGGGGCTCGCGTGCCGGCCCGGTCGCACGCAGGGTGGGTGTGGCGTGGGTCTCGGATGACGGCGCGTCGAGGCCGACCGCACGCAGGGCGGCGTCGATGTCGACGGCCGGGGTGCCCTCGGGGAAGAGGTCGGCGACCACGCGGGCGTGCGGCAGGGACGGGCTCTGCGGCACAAAGATCGGGGCGCCGTCCAGCGCGATCGTGCCGCCGTCCAGGGGCTGGAGGCCGGCCAGGGCGCGCAGCGCCGTGGTCTTGCCCGCGCCGGACGGGCCGGTCAGGGCCACGATCTCGCCCGCGCCGACGACCAGTTCGGGGAGCGACAGTGCGTCGTACGTAGCCCCCGGATAGCGGACCCGGAGGCCGGCCGCGGCCAGGCCGGGGCGGTCACCCGCGGGCAGGGCGGCCGGCAGGTCGGCCAGGACCTCGTCGACGTCGGCGATCACGGCGGTCGCGTCGGCGGCGGCGTGGTAGCGGGCGGCCATCTCGCGCAGGGGCCGGTAGACCTCGGGGGCCAGCAGGATGATCAGCAGGCCGGGCGCCAGCGACAGGTGGCCGGCGGCCACGCGGAGGCCGGTGGAGACCGCGATCAGGCCTACCGAGAGGGTGCCGACCAGGTCGAGGGCGGTCGAGGAGAGGAAGGCTACGCGGAGCACCCGCAAGGTCGCCGCGCGGTGGCGGTCGGTGAGGTCCTCGATGACGGCGGTCTGGCGGCCGGCGCGGCCGAAGGTGCGGAGGGTGGCGAGTCCGCGTACGACGTCGAGGAAGTGCCCCGCCAGGCGGGCGTCGGCCTGCCGGCGCTGTTCGGCCCGGGCCTGGGTGGCCCAGCCGATCAGGGCGCCCAGCAACGGAATCAGGGGGAGCGTGGCCAGGGCGATGACGGCCGAGGCGGGGTCGACGGAGAAGATCGCGAGCAGCACGAGCGGGGGCAGGGCGGCGCCGAGGAGCACGGCCGGGAGATAGCCGGCGAACCACGGGCGCAGCGCGTCCAGGCCGCTGGTCAGCAGGGCGGTCAGGCGGCCGGAGCCGAAGCCGGCCACCCATGCCGGACCGCGGCGGGCCACGGCCCGCACGAGGGAACGGCGCAGCTCATCGCTGACGCTTGCGGCCGTACGGTGGGCGACCACCTGCTCGGCCCACGCCAGTGCGGCCCGCACCGCAAAAGCCACGGCCAACAGGATGACCGCCGGCCAACTTGAGCCGGTCAGGAAGAGGGTCAGCGCCACGGCGACGGCCACGGTGGCGAGCGCCTGGCCGACGCCGATCGCGGCCAGCAGGGCGATCCCGCCGCGGCTGTGCCGGGCGTGCCGCAGAAGGCGCGGGTCGATCGGTTTCACGACGGCACTCCCGCTGTTGTGGACGACGCCGGAAAATTGTCGGACCTCGCTGCTTTACTCGACCCCACCCAGAAGAGGGCGGGGTAGCGCGGGCAGCTGGGGCAGCTGCGGTAGCCGCGGCCGGTCGCGGGTGTGGACGACGCCAGAAAAGTGTCGGACCTCGCTGCTTTGCTCGGCCTCACCCACGAGAGGGAGGGGTGGTTGCGGCTCATGATGGGATCCGTTCGCTGGCCACGCGGTTGCGGAAGATCCAGTAGGAGAAGGCCTGGTAGGCGACCACGCCCGGCAGGATGATCAGGCCGGCCACGGTCAGCAGGTGCAGGGTGGAGTGGCTGGCCGCGGCCGCGGTGCTGGTCAGCGACCAGGCCGGGTCGAGAGTGCTGCGCAGGACGACGTGGCCGTTGGCGGTGAAGACCGCGACCACCGAGGCCGCCACGCCGAGCGCGGTCGCGGCGAAGGACCAGGCCTCGCGGCCGGCGCGGGCCAGCACGGCGGCCGCGAAGCTCAGGGCGGCCACGGCCAAAACGGTGCGGGAGCCCGTACCGATGCCGGTGACGACCAGCGTGACGGCGCCGCCGGTGCCCAGCCACCCGGCCAGCTTGCGGGCCCGGCGCCGGAGCGGGCCGCTGGTCCGCAGGCTGAGGAAGGTGGCTCCGAGCAGGGCCGCCGCGAAGAGCGCGGCGACGGCCCCGATCAGGCCGGGCCAGGAGAGTACGGGGTTGAGGCTGCGGCCGAGCCCGTCGCCGATGACCGAGCCGTCGGACCGCAACGCCAGGCCTCGGGTGATGACGGCCAGGAACGCGCCCCAGACCGCGACGATGCCGGCCGAGGAGAGGGCGAGCAGTGCGTCGGCCCGGCGGCGCCAGCGGAGGCCGTCGCCCTTGCCGCGGAACTCCAGGGCGACGCCGCGGATCGCCAGGAGCGCCAGCACCGCCGCCATCGGCAGATAGAGGCCGGAGAGCAGGGCCGCGTACCAGCCGGGGAAGGCCGCGAAGGTGGCGCCGATCGCGGCGACCAGCCAGACCTCGTTGCCGTCCCAGAACGGGCCGATGGTCCGCACCGCGGCGCCGCGCTCGTGGTCGTCCCGGCCGAGCAGCGGGCCGAGCAGGCCGACACCGAAGTCGAAGCCTTCGAGCACGAAGAACAGCACCCAGGCGAGGACGACGACCGAGAACCAGAAAGTGATCATCGAAAAAGGCTCCTCAGTAGACGAGAGCGTCCGTCTTCTCCGGGGACGAGGCGGGTAACGGCGTCAGCGGCTGGCGGGACAGATGCCGCACCAGGCGGAACCAGACGACCGCGACGATCCCGTAGACCACGGTGAAGCCGGCCAGCGACAGCAGAACCTCGGAGCTGGTGAGGCCGGGGGAGATGCCGTCGGCGACCTTGGAGATGCCGAACGCGATCCACGGCTGGCGCGCGGTCTCGGTGAAGATCCAGCCGATCGTGTTGCCCGCCGCGGGCAGGATCGGGATCAACGGCAACCAGCGCAACAGCCAGCCGGGCGCCTCGCGGTCCCGGCGGGTCCGCCACAGGAAGTACGCGGCGACGAGCGCGGCCAGCATGCCGACTCCGATCATCAACCGGAACGACCAGAAGGCGACCGGGATCATCGGGACGTAGCTGCCGGGGCCGTACTGGGCGGCGTACTGGGCCTGGAGGTCGTCGATGCCCTGCACGGTCGCCCCGGGCGAGCCCTTGGCCAGGATCGACAGCAGCCCGGGAATGTCCAGCGCGAAGGAGGGCAGCGGCTTGCCGGTCGTGAAGATCGAGAACGGGGCGCCGGACGTGGTCGTGTAGAGCGCCTCGGCGGCCGCCATCTTCATCGGCTGCACCTGCGTGATCACCTTGCCGAGGCGGTCGCCGGTCAGCGCGGTCGCGGCCCCGCCGGCCAGCATCAGCCAGGCGCCGAGCCTGGAGAGCGGCCGGAATCCGGGATCGGCTCTGCGCCGCCAGACCGCGATGGCCAGCAACAGGGCTCCGCCGATCATCGCCGCGCCGCTGAGGGTGTGCGGGAAGGCGGCCAGGTTGACCTTGTTCAGCAGCAGCTCGCGGAACGAGGTCAGGTGGGCCCGGCCGGTGACCGGGTCGAGCGAGTACGCGACCGGGTTCTGCATGAAGCTGTTGCCGGCCAGGATGATGAAGGCGCTGAGCACCGTGCCGATCGCGACGATCACGATGGTCGCGGCGTGGGCGAGGCGGGGCAGCCGGTCCCACCCGAAGTACCAGAGCGCGAGGAACGTGGCCTCGAGGAAGAACGCGAGCATGCCCTCGATGGCCAGGGTCGGTCCGAACACGTCGCCGTAGAACTTGGCGAACGCGCTCCAGCCCATGCCGAACTGGAATTCCTGGACGAGGCCGGTGACGACGCCGACCGCGAACGTGACGATCAGCAGCTTGCCGACGAACTTGGTCAGGTTCTTCCACAGGTCGCGGCGAGTGCGCAGCCAGGCGATCTCGAGGCCGGCGGCGACCGCGGCCAGGCTGATCGACATCGGCACGAAGAAGTAGTGGTAGATCGTCACCACCGCGAACTGCAGGCGGGTCAGGTCGAGTACGTCCATGCGATGCGCCCCCTCTACGACGTCTCGTAGTAGATACTACGACGCGTAGTACGACGCCGTGCAGTAGACTCGGTCACATGGCATTGGGCGACCTGGAACGCGAGGTCATGACGCAGTTGTGGGCGGCGGCCGGCCCGCTCACGGTGCGCCAGGTGCACGAGCGGCTGAGCCGTGACCGCGACCTGGCCTACACGACCGTGATGACCGTGCTCGACCGCCTGGCCAAGAAGGACGTGGTCACCCGCCAGAAGGCGGATCGCGCTTATCTGTACGCCCCGGCGCAGTCCCGCGAGGAGATGACCGCCTCGGTGATGCTCGACGCGCTCACCACCTCCGGCGATCAGGATGCCGCTCTGGCCTACTTCGTGGGCCGGTTGCCGCCCGAGGCGCTGGCCGCCGCGATCGAGGCCGCGAAGCGGAAGTGAAGCCGCTGAAAAGGCGATCGGGCGGGCCCCGGCGGTGACGCCGCTTCTGCTCGGTGCGCTCGGGCTCACCCTGTCGCTGCTCGTGCCGGGGCCGCTCGCCCGGTCGCGCTGGCCCGACCGGGCGCCGCGGGCGGCCGTACTGCTCTGGCAGGCGATCACCCTGGCCGCCGTGCTGAGCGCGCTCGGCGTGGTGCTCGCCGTGCCGGAGGAGCTCTCCCGGGCGTACGGATCGCGCAAGCCGGTCGTGGCCGGCGCTCTTCTCGTCGCCCTGGCCGTGGCGGCGGTCATCGTGGCCCGGTTGCTGATCTCGCTCTGGGGTGTCACCCGGCGGTCGCGGGCCCGGCGCGAGCGCCACCGGCTGCTGGTCGACCTGCTCGACCGGGCCGAGCGGCGCCACGCGATCGGGCCCGACCACCTGCGGGTGCTCGAGGGAGCGCTGCCGCTGGCCTACTGCGTGCCCGGCCGCGAGCCGCGGGTCGTGCTCAGCGACGGGGTGTTGCAGGTGCTCGACCGGGCGCAGGTCGACGCGGTGCTCGCGCACGAGCAGACCCATCTGCGGCACCGCCACGACGTGGTGATGGAGTCGTTCACCGCTTTCTACCGCGCGGTGCCCGCTCCGTTGCGAAGCCGGGTACCTCTGGACGCCGTACATCTGCTTCTGGAGATGGTGGCCGACGATGCCGCGAGGCGCGTCGCCGGGCCGGAGCCCCTCCGGGCCGCGCTGGAAAAACTGACCGACGCCATCCCCCTGACGGAGGATGCGAAGCCCGACGCCTGGGGTGACGCGCGTCGCAGGCGGCTCGACCGGCTGTCGGCGCCGCGCCCCGAGTCGGCCGGTCTGAGCCTTGTCGCGGGACTAGCCGTGGTGGCCCTGCTGGTGCTACCCACCGTCATCGTGGTCGTGCCCTGGCTTGACCGGGCGCTCGCGGAGTGGCCGTTCTAGTCACTCTCCGTGCCTGGCGATATGCAGGCAGTTTCCCAGCCGCGTCGGCTTCAGTTAAGGCAATGATCGGGAGTACGGTGGTCCCCGGTCCGGCAGCCCCCCATCGTCCATTCGGCCGATCTGACGGACCACCGCCTAGTCGTCATGATCTGGCGAACCGGGGACCCGAGCAGTTGGGGTGAAGCCGTGCGTCTTGCGGCCGGGCGCGCTTCCCGCCCGAACCCGTCAGCTAACCCGGTCGGCGGCATGAGGGAAGAAAGGACAACGCACGTAACGTGAAACGGAACGGGGCGCGCCGCGCCGCAATGATGCGCAGCCTGCTCTGCCTCGTCGCCGCGGCCGGCGTAGTTGTCACCGCACCGGCCACCGCGGCACTCGCGACACCCTCACCGTCCAGTGTCGAGGCACAGATCGACACGCAGTGGAACCAGCTTGAGCCGATCATCGAAAATTACAACGACGTGCACAGCAAGTTGATCAAGAACCAGGCTCAGCTGAAGAAGCTTTCCGCCCAGCTCACCCCGCTCCAAGTGCAGGTGGACGTCGCCCTGTCCTCGGTGCGTGGCCTGGCTACCGACGCGTACAAGCAAGGTTCGCCGAGCGCGGTCAGTGCCATGTTGATGAGCGGGTCGACGAACCAGCTGACCGACAAGCTGACCCTTCTGGACCAGCTTGCGCGGCATCAGCAGGCACAGATCGCCGGCGTTGCCAAGCTGCGCGACCAGTACGCCAAGTCCAAGGACGACCTTCAGCTTCTGACCAACTCCATCGCCGCCCGCGATGCCGACCTGGCACAGAAGAAGAAGGCCATCAATGTGAAGATCGATGCGCTGCAGAAGCTGCGCATCAAGGCGTACGGGTCGAGCGGCGAGGACAACGGGCCCCTGAAGATCGGACCGTGTCCGGTCACCTACACCAATGACGACGGCGGTAAGGCGGCGCGCAAGGCGTGCTCGCTGATCGGCAAGCCGTACGTCTTCGGGTCGGACGGCCCGAACACGTACGACTGCTCCGGCCTGACGAAAGAGGCGTGGGCGACCGTCGGCGTGACTCTCGACCACTACACGAAAGACCAGTGGAACGAGGGCAAGTCGGTAAGCCGGGCCGACCTTCAACCGGGTGATCTGGTGTTCTTCTTCCCCGGCTCGTTGCATCACGTGGCCATCTATATCGGTGGTGGCGAAGTGGTGCACGCTCCGCACACGGGTGACCATGTGCGGATGGCGGTAATGGACAACGTAGGGCCGATCGCCGGTTACCGGCGTCCGGGCTGATCGAGGCAGCGCAGTTTGTTCGGGGGACGCCCAGCGGGCGTCCCCCGTTCGCCTTTCGCTCAGCCGTCGACGCGGTGGGTGGACCAGAACGAGGTGAGGTCGGTCGAGCCGGCCGCGGCCTGGGCGGCGGCCTTGAAGTCGGCGACCGTCGAGACGCCGTACCAGTGCGCGGCGGCGTACGACTTGAGCAGGTTGGTCATCGCGGTCGTGCCGATCAGGCGCCGCAGGTCGTGCAGCGTGCACTTGCCGTAGTTGTAGACGACGGTGCTGTAGCGGCTCGAGTGCGCGTCCCAGTAGGCCATCGAGTTGGTCAGCCGCTCGGCGCTCGACTGCCAGGTGATGCCGCAGCCGGAGCCGGTGATGTTGTTGTACAGGTCGGTGGCGTAGTCGGTGAAGCCCTCGTCGAGCCACGGCGTATTGTATTCGTCGTCGCCGACGATCCCGTAGAACCACTGGTGGGCCAGTTCGTGGGCGAGCGCGGTCGAACTGACCACGTCGAGCACGAATCCGGGATACTCCATGCCGCCGAACCAGAACCCGTTGTCCAGGATCACGTCGGCTTCGCCGTACGGATAAGCGCCGAACCGCCCGGAGTGGGCGTCGAGCGCGCTTTTCGCCGTGCTGAGCATCGAGGACGCGCTGCTCGAGCTGACCGAGCTGACCCGGTAGACGTTGACCGTGACGCCGCCGGCGGTGGTCCCGGAGGTCTTCACGAACGGCCCGGCCGCCCAGGCGAACTCCCGCACCTGCTTACCGACCGCCGTGGTGATCGTGCGGCCGCTGGTGCCGGCCCGGTCGGTCGAGGTGCCGGTGGCGGGCACCGAGACCGAGGTCGGGTGGTCGAGCGTGACCGTGTAGTCGCTGGACAGCGCGTAGAACGACTCGCCGTTGTTCGTGTACGGGTCGAGGTGCCAGCCGGCCGCGTCCCGGATCGCCAGCACGGGCAGCGCGTTGCCGATGAAGTAGTAGCTGCCGTCGTGCCCGAACCGGTCGACACCCGCGGTCACGACGATCGACACGTCGAAGCCGATGCCGCCGCTCGCGCCCTGGGCGAGGGGCGCCGGGAGCGTGATCTTCAGGGCGGTGCAGTTCACGGTCAGCGCCGAGGCGGTGCCGCCGATGACGTTGGTGACCGTGATCGGGGTGGACGGGCAGGAGCCGTGCGCGTTGTCCCAGAGCCGCAGATAGACCTCGGTCAGCGGGGTCGCCGAGGCGTTGCTGAAGGTGACGCTCTCGTGGCCGGTCCAGGTGCCCCCGGTGGCGTTGCTGGTCAGGCTGATCGTGTACGCCGGGGTCGCCGGCGTGCGGGTCGGGTCGGTCGCCGCCGCTCGCGCCGGGGTGGCCGGTGCCGCCAGCATCGTGCCGGCGAGAGCGAGCAGGGCCGGTAACGCTCGTCTAATCATTCGACGAGCATGAATGTCTCAATCGTCGCCGGGCAACGGGGGAATCCCTTGTCGGTGATGGTCGAGCAGCTTGCGCAGGAGGGCGCTGAGCTGTTCCCGTTCGGCTTCGTCGAGCGGTTGCAGAAGGTCCTCCTGGATGCCCACGGCGGTGCGCTCGAGCTGGGTCGCCCGCCGCCGGCCGGCCGCGGTCACGGTGATGACGTTGCGCCGGCGATCGGCCGGGTCGGGGGCCCGGGAGACAAAACCCCCCTCTTCGAGCTCATTCAGCGCGGCGACCATGTCGCTCAGGTGGATTCCCGTACGCCGTCCGAGCGCGGCCTGGCTCGCCGGCCCCTGCGCGATCAGCGAGCTGAGCAGCCGGTAGTGATAGCCGCGGGCTCCGACCTGGGCGAATCCGTCGCTGACCAGGCGGTGGGCGTGGGCGGCGGTCTGGGTGAGCAGCCAGCTCGGCAGGTTTTCCACGTGTTCAGAATAACATTTGCACGCCTAACGTTAGTTGGACTAACGTTAGGTCCATGAACGAATTCCACTACCGCGCCTCCGCGTCCGACCTCGACGACCTCAAGCTCCGGCTCAGCCGCACCCGCTGGCCCGACGAACTGCCCGGCGTCGGGTGGTCGTACGGCATCCCGGTCGAGCGGGTCCGCGCCCTCGCCGACCGCTGGCCCGGCATCTCGCTCTCCGCCGACGGGTTCGTCACCACGATCGACGGCCAGAACGTCTATTTCGAGCACTATCGGTCTCCCGACCCGGACGCCCTGCCGCTGGTCCTCACCCACGGGTGGCCCGGGTCGACGGCCGAGTTCCGGCACCTGATCCCGCTGCTCAACGAGCGGTTCCACCTGGTGGTCCCGGCGATCCCGGGCTTCGGCTTCTCCGGGCCGACCACCGCGACCGGGTGGGGACAGGAGCGGGTCGCACGGGCGTGGGCCACGCTGATGGACCAGCTCGGCTACCAGCGCTACGGCGCCCACGGCGGTGACTGGGGCTCGGGCATCTCGCGGCTGCTCGGTGCGGTCGCGCCCGATCGTGTGGTCGGTGTGCACGTCAACTATCTGCCGACCCGCGGTGCGCCCGACGGGCTCTCCGAGCAGGATCGGGCGCGGCTCGAGCGCACGCTGGCCCTGGCCGGCACCCGGCATCCGCACCAGTGGCAGTTCCTGGCCGCCCCGCAGACGATCGCCTACGCGCTGAACGACTCCCCGGCCGGGCTGCTGGCCTATCTGGGGGAGAAGTTCACGATCTGGGCCGACCCGGCGACGCCGGTGTCCGATGAGGACATCCTCGTCGACGTGATGCTCTACTGGCTCACCGGAACCGCCGGATCGGCCGCCCGGCTGGTCAAGGAGAGCGGCTTCGGCGGCCCGATCGCGCTCCCGTCGCCGCTCGCCGTGGCGGTGCTGCCGCGCGACATCACCCAGTCGATCCGCCCGTTGCTCGAGCCCGCTAACGACATCCGGCAGTGGACCGAGTTCCCCCGGGGCGGCCACTTCGCGGCCCTCGAGGTCCCCGACCTGCTGGCCGCCGACATCACGAAGTTCTTCGACCTGGTAGCCGGGTGACGACGAGAACTCGCCGGTCAGGTGGCACGTGCCGGCGACCGTGCCGACCCGCGTCGGCGACCCGGCGTTCCAGCCGCTCGTCGAGGCGGTCGAAGCGGCGTCCGCGCCCGCGGTGCTCGACCCCCGGTGCGCCGGCCATTTAGCGGCCCGCGGATTCTTGTCGCACGGCGCGGGCATAATTTGCTGTCATGAGCGACTCGTCCCTGATCGACAGCCTCGCGGCGGCCGTCGAAGCCCGGCCCGACGATCTGCCGCTGCGACTGCATCTGGCCGAGTTGCTGGTGGCAGCGGGGCGCGGACCCGAGGCGATCGGGCATGCGGCACAGGTGCTGGCTCGCGAGCCGGGCAACACCGCGGCCCAGAAGCTCATGACCGCGGCGCTGGGCGGTGCGGTCAGTTCGAGTGAAGAGGCCGCCGGCGGTCACGCTGCGGTCGAGGAAGCCGACGCCGCGTACGAAAGCTCCGAGAAACCACCCACCCAGGGTGACGGCATCGACTGGGCGGCGATGGAGGAAGATCTCGGCGACATCGTGCCGCCGCGCTTCGCGCGGGCCGACGACGAGGCCGAGCCGGTGCGTGGTCACGGTGATCGTGTTTTCGACGTGGAGACCGCGACCATCACGCTGGCCGACGTCGGCGGCATGGAAGAGGTCAAGAAGCGGCTCGAGATCGCGTTCCTGGCCCCGCTGCGCAACCCAAAGTTGCGCACCCTGTTCGGCAAGAGCCTGCGCGGTGGCCTGCTGCTCTACGGTCCGCCCGGCTGCGGCAAGACGTTCCTGGCCCGGGCGGTGGCGGGCGAGATGGGTGCGTCGTTCATCTCGCTGTCGATCACCGACGTTCTCAACATGTGGGTCGGCAGCTCCGAGCGCAACCTGCACGACCTCTTCCAGTCGGCCCGGTCGCACGCGCCCTGCGTGCTGTTCCTCGACGAGATCGACGCGCTCGGCCACAAGCGCTCGCAGCTCAACTCGTCGTCGATGCGCACGGTCGTCAACCAGCTGCTCACCGAGCTCGACGGCGTCGACGGCAACAACGACGGCGTCTTCGTGCTGGCCGCGACCAACGCCCCGTGGGACATCGACTCGGCCCTGCGCCGGCCCGGCCGGCTCGACCGCACGGTGCTGGTGCTGCCGCCCGACAAGCCGGCCCGCGCCGCCATCCTGCAATACCACCTGCGCGACCGCCCGGTCGCCGGCATCGACCTGGGCAAGGTCGCCGACGCCACCGAGCACTACTCGGGCGCCGACCTGGCCCACGTCTGCGAGACCGCGGCCGAGTTCGCGATGCGCGACTCGATCGCCACCGGTGAGATCCGCATGATCTCTCAGCACGACATGCTGACCGCGGCCCGCGACGTGCGCCCGTCGACCGACGGATGGTTCGCCACCGCGCGCAACGTGGCGATGTTCGCCAACGAGAGCGGCGAATACGACGACCTGGCCGCCTATCTCAAGAAGCGGAAGATTCGATGATCCTCTTGTCGCAGTTCTGGTTGTGGCCGAGAGCGTGACCGACGCCTTCCACCGCGCCCACCGGCTGGCCGAGGTGGGCCGCTACGCCGACGCCGAGCGGGTCGTCCGCGACGGGCTCGCGCTCGAACCCGCCAGCGGACAGCTACTGAGCGTGCTCGCGTGGGTGCTGCGCCTGCGCCGCGACTACCCGGCGGCGCTGGCGGCCGCCGACGCCGCGATCGCGGCCGACCCGTCGCTCGCCGACGCACACGCCGAACGCGCCGAGACCCTGATCGGCCTCCTCCGGGCCTCCGACGCGGTCGAATCGGCCCGGGAAGCGGCCCGGCTGGCGCCGCTCCGCCCCGCCGGGCATCTCGTGCTGGCCCGCGCGCTGTCGGCGGCCCACCGCCGCGACCAGGCGCGGACGGCCGCCGCACACGGGCTGAGGCTCGATCCGTCCTCGGTGGAGGGTCTGCTCACGGTCGCCGAGGTCGAGCGCGAGGCCGGCCACCGCGAGGAAGCGGCCGCGGCGGCCCGGGCAGTACTGGCGATCGATCCGGCCAACTCCTACGGCCGCTGGCTGATCGCGATGCTCGACGCCGAACGCCTCAAGGTCCGCCGCTCGATGCGCGCCCTGCGCGACGTGGCGCGCGACAACCCGATCCGCACCGACGTGCTGGCCATGACCTGGCCGATCCGGGGCGTCCTCAGCGGATTCCGGCGCGGCCTGCCGCTGGGCGCCTTCATCACGGTCGCCCTCGCGCTGGCGGCCGTACGGTGGTCGCTGGTCGGCGACTTCGCCCGCCTGCTGTCCCTTGTGGTCGCTTTCGTCCTGATCGGTTTCGGGCTGCGGGTGCTGGTTCCGGCCGGGCGCCTGCCCTGGCGGTGCTTGCGCCTGGTGCCGCGGCTCACCCGCCGCGCCACGATCGCCGGCCTGGTCACGGCGGGCGTGGCGGTCACGCTGCTCATTGCGTACGCGGTGAGCACCGGGTGGATTCTCGCGCTGCTGGCCCTGCTGCTCAGCGCTCCGATGTGGATCTTCGGTCTGCTCGAACTGGTCGGCGCCGGACTCGAGGACCCCGGCTACCTGAGCGCGTGGTGGCGCAAGTTCCGCTCGAACCGGTGAGCTGCGTTCTGCTTGACTTCTCCGGATAGGACCGCAACCACTATCCCCAGGAGAGACAATCGTGACATATGCGCAGGTTCCCGGCAATGTTCGGGTCACCGGCCGCCGCGTCGTCGCCACCATCATCGACGGCATCATCTTCGGGATCGTGAGCTCGATCCTCAACGCGATCTTCGGCACCAGGACCGCCACGTCCGGCTTCAGCTACACCAGTCTGTCGACCGGCGGCAGCTTCGTGCTGCTCGTCCTCGTCGTTCTCTACTACGTGCTCATGGAGGGCATGCTGGGCCGCACCGTCGGCAAGATGGCCACCGGCATCCGGGTCGTCCGCGAGGACGGCACGTCACCGCCCGGTGCCGGCCCCGCCCTGATCCGCACGCTGCTGCGCATCATCGACGGGCTGTTCGGCTATCTGGTCGGATTCGTCATCGTGCTGGCCTCGGACCGCCGCCGCCGCCTCGGCGACATGGCCGCCCACACGCAGGTCGTGCGCGCCTGACCCGGCCGGCAGACGGCGACCGGCCCGCGGGGTCGGCCGGTCGCCGTCAGCCCAGCGGAGGCGTGAGCCAGCCGAAGTAAGTCGTGGCCCCAGATCTCGCCGCCCGCTGCACGCGGGCCCGGGAAGACCAGAATGGCAACGCGCGCTGTCCGCTCGACGTCTTCGGAGCCGGGCTGCCCTGGTCGTCACTCACCGACCAGACGATCTGGTGGCGGGCGGTCTCGGTGAGGCGACTGGGGAGGGGCACTTTTCTCGACGGCAATACCCGGTGCGGAGGCCGGACGGGCGTCGGCGATCGCGACCCCGGTCAGCGTCTGCTGAGGATGCCGGCCGGGAGCGAGCCCCCGGCCGGCCGCGTTCAGCAGTTGCGGAGTTCGGGGGACTGGTTCAGCAGCTGGCCGCGCGGTGAGACGAACGCCTGGTGGCGAGCGCTGCCGACAGCGTCGAAGGGAAAGGCCGCCACCCGGTGGCAGTTCTGGAAGGCGAGCTTGGCGCCGAAGTGCCGCTCCAGACCGCCCCGGATGGCGTCGCTGGCCAGGGCGCGCAGTAGCTGGCCGCGCTCCGCCTCGGACGGCGGCGGGGTCTCGTGGTCGGCGAAGTCGGCCGTGCCGTCGCGCAGGTCGGTCATGACCTTGCTGACGACCTCCCAGGCGTACGGCAGCGACTCGCGGACGCAGCCGACGAACTCGGCGTCGGACACCTCGCCGCGCTCGGCGGCGGCGAGCAGGTCGGGGGAGACGTTCAGTGACATGTGGGTCGGTCCTCTCGAAACGGAAATTGAGCGCGCGCAGGCCCATCTTGTTGGAAATGACTCCCAGTTGCAAGAAGCCGGAGTTGCCGGAGTGTCGGAGGCTTGCGGCATGACGCCGGACGAGGCCCGGCTGGAGCCGGCGGCACCGGACGCTGCAGATGGCGGTCACGCTCGAGCCCCTGCCTGATGTGCCTGGTCGCGGCGATGGTCCTGGGCGTCAAGGAGATCTACTACGCGCTCGAGTCGCCGGTGGACGGCGGCGCGGAAACGGCTCGGCGCAGAAAGCGGCCGGCGAGCCGGACTGGTTCGCCACCCCGGAGATGTTCGGCGGCATCCGGTGGGCCGAGAGCCGCGACCTTTACCGCCGCTGGTGCGAGACCGCCCCGCCCGGGCCTATGCGCGACCGGGCCGAGACCCTTATAAAGGACCATGGAGATCGACTGGCCTAGCTGCGTGAACGCCCGCGACCTGGGCGGCCTGCCGGCACGACACGGCGAGACCAGGGACGGGGCGCTGATCCGCTCCGACGACCTGTCGCTGCTGACCGGCAACGGTGTCGCGGCCGTCCGGAGGAGCGGCGTGGTCCGCATCCTCGACCTGCGCAGCTTCAAGGAGATCGCGGCGCAGCCGGGGCCGTTCGCCGAGGATCCCATGTATTGCCACGTCCCGGTGCTGGAGGACACGCTGTCGTACGATCCGCCCTCCTGGACGTACGCCCCGATGCTCGACCACAACCGCAACCGGATCGCCCAGGCGTTCCGCGCGCTCGCCTCGGCGCCCGAAGGCGCCGTCGTGGTTCACTGCCGGGCGGGGCGGGACCGCACCGGAGGCCTGATCGCGCTCGCGCTCGAGATCGCCGGGGTGCGGCCGGAGGCGATCGTCGCCGACTACGCGCTGACCGCCGGCACCGATCCGGCCGCCATGCGCAACACGCTCGAACACCTGTCGGCGCGTTACGGCGGCGCAACCTCCTACCTGGAGAACGCGGGGATCAGCGCAGCGGAGCTTGCGCGGGTGCGGAGGCGGCTGGTGCGAGGCGGGCGTTCCACTTCTCCTCGATCCGGCCGAAGCGCCAGACCAGCATCGCCGCCAGCCAGGTGAGCACGAACAACCCGACGATCACAAAACCCACATAATTGAGGTCAAGGCCGCCGATTGCGGCCAGCGGGCCCGTACGGATGTCGAGCTTGTCGGTCACGATCGACACGAGTTCGATCGTTCCGATGATCAGGGCGACCGCGACCGACAGCCCCGTGATGGTGAGGTTGTAGTAGACCTTGCGTACCGGCTTGGCGAACGCCCAGCCGTACGCGAAGTTCATGAACGCCCCGTCGATCGTGTCGAGCAGGCTCATCCCGGCCGCGAAGAGCACCGGCAGCGTGAGAATGGCGTACCACGGAAGCGCGAAGGCGGCAGCGCCGCCGGCCAGCACCAGCAGCGAGATCTCGGTGGCCGTGTCGAAGCCGAGCCCGAAGAGCAGGCCGATCGGATACATCTGCCACGGCTTGGTGACCGCCCTGGTGGTGCGGCCGAGGATCCGGTTCATGAAGCCGCGCTTGCTGAGGTGGTGCTCGAGCTGGGCCTCGTCGAAGTTGCCCTGCCGCATCCGGCGGAAGACCCCCACGATGCCGACCAGCAGCACCAGGTTGATGATCCCGATGATGTAGAGGAAGACGCCGGACACGCTGACGCCGATCATGCCGGTCACGTTCTGCAGGGTCGACGAGTCACTCTCCACCTGGCCGGCCAGGGAGCGTACGCCGAGACCGAGCAGCAGGCACAGGCCGAAGACGACGCTGGAGTGGCCGAGCGAGAACCAGAACCCGACCGAGAGCGGTTTGCGCCGGTCGCCCATCAGCTTCCGCGTGGTGTTGTCGATGGCCGCGATATGGTCGGCGTCGAAGGCGTGCCGCATGCCCAGCGTGTACGCGGTGACGCCGAGCCCGATCCCGTAAACGCCCGTGGCCCCGACCTGGTAGTGCGCCGGCACGACCACGAAGAGCAGCAGCCCGAAGCCCACCACGTGCAGCAGCAGCACGAACGCGCTCATCCCGCCGAGACTGGTCCAGTCGCGCCGGTCGAGGGCCGGGCGGATGCGTGATGCCATCGAGGCCACTCCTTCGGAACCTTTGGCTATTGCCAACATCTTGCAACAGCCGTGGCTCGAAGAGAAGTGGCCTAGATCTCAGACCTCGCCGAACGTCGCCCGCGGGCCGACAGCGTCGCGGCCGGCGACCAGCGGC
>DASWRZ010000446.1:0-14287 GCA_036402935.1 Actinoplanes sp. | reverse complement strand
CACGGTCATCCTCGACGAGGCGACCGCCCTGCTCGACCCGACGACGGCCCGCACCGCCGAGCGGGCCCTGGCGGCCGTGCTCCACTCCCGCACCGTCATTGCCATCGCCCACCGCCTGCAGACCGCCCACGACGCCGACCGGGTCGCGGTGATGGACGAGGGCCGCATCGTCGAGCTGGGCACGCACGACGAGCTGGTCGCGGCCGGGGGCGTCTACGCCGCCCTCTGGCACACCTGGCACAGCCTTCCCGACCGGTCGTCCGACTTCCGCGAGGGCACCAGCGGCCACTAGCGTGGGGACAACCGCACTCCAGTGGAGGTCGTCGATGGCCGGGATCACTCGCCGTGGCCTGCTCGGGCTCGCGGCCGCCGCATTCGTCCCGTTGCCCCACTCACGGCGGCCGCTGTCGGTGCGCGGCGCCGACCTCTCGTTCCTGCCCCAGCTGGAAGAGGCCGGGGTCCACTATCGAGACCTCCGCGGCCGGGTGAAGCCGGCCGAGCGGATCCTCGCCGACCAGGGGGCCAACGCGATGCGGTTGCGGGTGTGGGTCAACCCGCCCGCGGGCTACAGCGACGAGAAGCGGGCTCTCGCTCTGGCGCGGCGTGCGAAGCGGGCGGGCATGCGGATCGTGCTCGACCCGCACTACAGCGACTTCTGGGCCGACCCGGGGAAGCAGCCGATCCCGGCCGGCTGGCCCACCGATCTGGCCGGGCTCACGGTGAAGATCCACGAATACACCCGTCGTCTGGTGCGTGACTTCGCGGCCCAGGGCACGCCGGTCGACATCCTGCAGATCGGCAACGAGATCACGAACGGCATCCTGTGGCCGGTGGGGCAGCTCTATCTGCCGGACGGCACCCAGCAGTGGGACGCCTTCACACAACTGCTCGAGGCGGCGATCAGCGGGGCCCGCGCCGAGTGCGACGCGCGGATCATGCTGCACATCGACAAGGGCGGGCTGATGGGGGACACCCGCTGGTTCTTCGACAACATCGTGGCGCACGAGGTGCCGTTCGACATCATCGGGCAGTCCTACTATCCGATGTGGCACGGGTCGATCGCCGATCTTCAGGCCAACACGAACGACGCGATCGGGCGTTACCGAAAGCCGGTGCTGCTGGCCGAGATCGCCTACCCGTGGACGTTCGAGGACGGCGACGGGCGGGGAAACATCGTCGGACCGGACACCGTACTGCCCGATGCGGCGCGCTTTCCGGCGACACCGGACGGGCAGGCGGCCTTCTTCAACGGCGTACGGGAGGTGCTGGAGAAAGCCCCCCGAGGGGGCGGACTCGGGTTCCTGGCCTGGGAACCGGAATGGGTGCCCGGGGTGGGCTGGGAACCGGGCGCGGAGGCGTCGAACGACAATCTGACCCAGTTCGATTTCACCGGCCGGGCCTTGCCGTCCGTCCGGGCCTATCGGCGGCCGGACTAGCGCAGCGCGATGTCGTGCTCGGCGCCGCGCTCGTTTTCCGGGCGCGGGCCGAACAGGCGCCGCTCCGACTCGGCGATCGGCACGTCGTTGATCGAGGCCTCGCGCCGGCGCATCAGGCCGTTCTCGTCGAACTCCCACAACTCGTTGCCGTAGCTGCGGAACCACTGGCCGCTCGCGTCGTGCGACTCGTACTGGAAGCGGACCGCGATGCGATCGTCGTGGAAGGCCCAGAGGCTCTTCCGCAGCGCGTAGTCGAGCTCCCGCTCCCACTTCGCCGTGAGAAAGGCGACGATCTCGTCGCGCCCGGTGACGAACTGGTCGCGGTTGCGCCAGACCGAATCGGGCGTGTAGGCCAGGCATCACCCGATGCGGATCGCGGCTGTTCCACGCGTCCTCGGCCGCCTGCACCTTCTGGCGGGCGGTCGCCTCGTCGAAAGGCGGAAATGGCGGGCGGGACTCGGGCATGGCGGTCTCCTCACGGATCGGTCGCCCGAACCGTACGCCCCGGGTCCGTCGGCTCTCCGCCTGTCGAGGCTCGGCTCAGCTCAGCACCGCCAGCGTGATCGAGCCGCCCGGCCACGTTCCCGTGAGCGTGAGCGTCGTGTCCGGTGGCGTAGCCCGGGGAAGCCGCGATACCGAGAGCTCGCCGACGTTGGTCAGGATGACCGCCACCTCGCCGTCGTCGACGCGGATGATCTCGGCCGGGCTGCCCTTCGCCTGGGTGCCCGAGCCGAGCAGCGTCATCAGCGGTTCGCGGGCCACGGCCGGGCCGCCGGGCGTCTCCACATATTCCGTCGCCTGGTGTCCGCCGGTGCGGATGGCCTCGGCCGTCGTGGCGACGAAGACCGGGTCGGCGACGGCGTCGTAGACCCAGCGGGTGCCCAGCACCGAGTGCTCGGTGGTGCCGATCAGCCACTCGCCGGCACCGTCGAGCGGGGCCGCGCGGTAGGTCATCGGCACCTGGGTCAGCGGCCCTTGCGGTGTCTTGACCAGGAAGATCTCCACGCCGACCTCATCCGCCGGGTCGTCGAACCGGGCCGCCCCGACCCGTTCGAGGCCGGCCGCGTCGCCGTCCGGGTACCAGGGGCGGGTCGGCAGCCAGGCCTCCAGCAGTTCAAGCTTGGTGGGGGTGAGCGTCGCCCGATGGATGATGGCCATGCGCACGGATGCTAGCGGCTGCGCCGGCCGGCCGGGGGTGCGACGATCGCAGGGTGACCGTCATCGCGACGCTGATTGTGACCCGCTCCGCCGGCTCCTGGGCCGATCGGTTGCGCCCCCACGAGATCGTCGTCGACGACGTGCCCCGGGGGCGCCTGGCCGCCGGCAAGACCCTGTCGCTGGCCCTCGCCCCGGGCCGCCACCGCGTGCGGGCCGGTCGCGGCGAGGAGATCGAGGTGCACCTGGGCCCGGGCGGCGAGGAGCGCCTGCTTCTCGACGGGACGTCGCTCCGGGGGGCTTAGCTTCCGGTGGGCCGTCGTTCCGGGGATCGTGGCGACGAGCAGCAGATCGTGGACCAGCTCCGCAGTGATCTCGATCCGGGTTCGAGACGTGAGGACGAACAGTACCGACAACCGATGATTTTGGGGCTCGGCTCCGGTCTGTACTCGCATGACACTTCCGGAAATCGTTTCGCGGCAGGATTGGCTGGCGGCCCGCAAGGAGCTGCTGGCCGACGAGAAGGCAGCGGTGCGGGCCAAGGACGCGCTGAACACCCGGCGCAGGCGGCTGCCGATGGTCCGGGTCGAGAAGGACTACCGCTTTCAAGGGCCGGACGGCCCGGTCGGGCTGCGTGACCTCTTCGACGGCCAACGCCAGCTGGTGGTGCAACACTTCATGTTCGACCCGGCCTGGGAGGACGGCTGCGGGAGCTGCACGGCCGCGGTCGACGAACTCTCCGACGGTCTGCTGCGGCACCTGCGTGCCCGTTCCACGACGTACGCCGTAGTGGCGCGAGCCCCGCTCGCCAAGCTGGAGGCCTATCGCGCCAAGCGTGGGTGGACCATCCCGCTGTACTCGTCCTTCGGTTCGGATTTCAACTACGACTTCCACGTCAGCCTGAACGCCGAGGTCGCCCCGGTGATGTTCAACTATCGCGATCCGGGCGAACTGCGGGCGGCCGGCCAGGGCTGGCTGCTCGACGAGCCGATGGAGCAGCCCGGCGTGAGCTGCTTCCTGCGCGACGGCGACGACGTCTTCCACACCTATTCGACGTTCGCCCGCGGCACCGAGCAGGCCGGAGACTCCTACGGCATCCTCGACATGACCGCGCTCGGCCGGCAGGAGGAATGGGAGGAGCCCAAGGGCCGGACCGACACGTCACGCGGCCCCATTCCCGACTTCAGCTGATCGGCCGCGCCCGCGCGATCAGGCCGGCGGTCTCGGCCGCGATCGCGCGGCGCGGCGCGGCTGCCGTCCCGGCGGCGCCCGTGGGCCGGGGTTGCCGCGTGGCTCGGCTGCCGTCCCGACGGCGCCCGCGGGCCGGGGTTACCGCGTGGCTCGGCTGCCGTCGCCGGCCGGCAGCTTGGGCCTCGTCTCGCTCCCGCGCGATCGGTGGGAGGGCACCCGATCGAGGTTAATTCTCGGTGCGTGAGGTCGTGATGGTCTCGCCGGCTGTCGTACGCTTGCGGCCCGGGACGGCCGTGACCCCTGGCCGAGCCGGTTTCGACCTGTTTCAGGGCGGCCGGCCCGTGCCCACTGATCGCGTCCCCGGCGGTGGCCGTATGACTAGAGTCCTGATCACCAACGACGACGGCATCGCCGCCCCCGGGCTGGCCGCGCTGGCCGCGGCCGCCCGCCGGTACGGCTTCGACGTGATCGTGGCCGCCCCGTCGCGGGAGATGAGCGGGATGAGCGCGGCGCTGCGGATCGACCAGACCGACGGCCGGTTGCCGCTGCGGCGCACCGCGGCGGGCTTCGCCGTCGACGCCACCCCTGCCTCGATCGTCGGGCTGGCGGCCCGGGGTGCCTTCGGCGAGCCGCCCGACATCGTGCTCTCCGGCATCAACCGGGGCGCCAACGTGGGTATCGGCATCCTGCATTCGGGCACGGTCGGCGCGGTCCTGACCGCGGCGAACGGCGGCCGGCGCGGCCTGGCCGTCTCGCTCGACATCCTCCTCCCGGGCGGCGACCTCTACGAGCCGCCCGACGACGAACTGCCCTGGCGGGTCGCCGCCGACGTCGCGGCCGGCCTGTTCGACCAGGTGGTCGCGGCAGCACCCGGGACGATCCTCAACCTGAACGTTCCCGGCCGCGTGCCGGTGACCGGTCTCCGCACGGCCACGCTGGCGCCGTTCGGCCAGGTCGAGCTGGTCGTGTCCGCGCTGACCACGGACGCCGTGCAGCCCGGCGTCGAGCGCAGCACGGCCAGTGCGCCCGGCAGCGACATCGACCTGCTGGCCCAGGGCTTCGCCACGATGACCGCCATTCAGCCGCCGGTCGCCGTTCCGCTGCCGTTCGTCCCCGCCCAGCGGACTCACTAGCTTTCGTCCGGCCGGCCTTTCGTCCGGCCGGCCCGGGGCTTCGCCACGGTGACCGCCGTCCGCCGCCGTTCGTCTTTTCGTCCGATGTGGATGACGGGCGTCGGTTGTAACGTCGCCTCCCCGTACCTGATCGGGAGGCCACACCTTGACCGATACGGCGTACGGGCGTCCGGCAAGGCCAAAAGGGGTCGTCAATACCGGGATGCCGGCCGGGCTCGGCGCAACTGTCTGACCATCGGCGTGTCGTCCGGAAAAGTGCGCGGACCGGTGAAGGTTTGTGCTCGCCTACCGGAGTTTCTCGGATGGGAAGATTGTTAACGTCAGCTCCCGGAAGATCGTGGGGGCAGGATGTACGCGGTGTTCGATCTGGTGACGGCCGGGGTGGGACTCGGGATCGTCGAGATCGCGGTGGTGCGGGCCGACCGGCTCGGCCGGGTGGTCGACGAGTGGTGCCGGCCGGTGGGTGAGGATTTCGCCTCGCTCGCCGGGCAGTTGGTCCCGCTCCTGCGCGGGCGGACCGTCGTGGCCCACAACCTGGCGGCGCGCGGGCTGGCGCTGGCCGACGAGTTCGAGCGGCTCGGCGTCACCGCGCCGCTCGACGGGCTGTGCACGATGCAGCTCGCGCGATACTTCCTGCCGGGCGCGGGCCGCAGCCTCGACGCGTGCCGGATCGCGGCCGGGCTCTCGCCGCATCGTGTCACCGGTGCGCTGCCGGATGCCCGGGCCGCCGTCGACCTGCTCGCGGTCTATCTGCGTACGACCGGCACCCCACCGCCCTGGCTCCCGATCCTCGACGAGGCCGCCCGTGCGTGGTGGCCCGACCTTCCGCCCGGCGATTCGCCGACCTCGGCGACGTGTGCGGCGACGGAGCAGGCGCGAACCCTTCGGACGAGACTGATCGAACGGTTGTCCAGAGCCCCCGAGCCCTCGGCCGACGCGTACCTCGAACTGCTGGACCGCTCCCTCCTGGACCGTCGCACCCACCTTGACCAAGGGGAATTGCGCGCCCTGGCGCGCCGTCTCGGCGTTCCCGACCTCGAAGCGCTTCACCGTCGCTATCTGGGCGAGCTGGCGGCGATCGGCCGCGACCTCGACCCTCTCGGTGTTGCCCGGCCGGACCTGACCGAGATCGCCACTCTGCTGGCCCTGCCCGACGAGACGCTGGAAACGGCGATCAGTCAGGCGTCGACCGACCGGAGCGACAGCTGGCGGCTCCGGGCGGGCGACACCGTGGTGTTCGCCGGCCTGCTCACCCCGTCGAGGGACCGGTGGCTCAGCGAAGCCCGCGACGCCGGGCTGGTGGTCGGCAACGCCGTCACCCGCCGGACGCGCCTGCTGGTGACCGCCGACCCGCAAGCGCGAACCGGCAACGCCGAGAAGGCCCGCCGCTACCAGGTCCCGATCGTCCATCCGGCGGCCTACCGCGAGATCCTGCGCCGGGCCGGCCCCCGCAACTCTCGTTTCTGACCGGTCCGGTGATGAAGACTGGGGCGCATGTCGTTCCCGCGCCTGCTCTCCCGTACCCAAGGCTTCCGGCTCGGTCGCCCGATCCGCTTCACGATCAGCCCGGACGGCCGTCGCGTGCTCTTCCTGCGCAGCCGCGGCGGCGAAGATCCGGTGCGTCTGCTCTGGAGTCTCGAGGTCGGCAGCGGCGAGGAGCGCCCGCTGATCGACCCGCTCGCGCCGGGCGACGACGGCTCCGCGCCTTCGGCGCAGGAGCGCATCCGCCGGGAGCGGACCCGCGACCGAAGCTCCGGCATCACGGATTACAGCGCCGATGAGGAGGTACGCGTCGTGGCGTGCACGATCCAGGAGGGACTGCGGGTCCTGCGCCTGAGCACGGGCGAGGTGACGGCCGTCCCGGCGAAGACGCCTCTCACGAACGCCACCATCAGCCCCGACGGCTCGGCCGTGGCCTACGTCTCGGAGGGTTCGCTGCGGGTCATCGGGACCGACGGCCGCGACGACCGGGCGCTGGCCACCGCCGAGACCGCCGACGTGACGTACGGCCTGCCCGAGCACGTCGCCGCCGAGTCGATGGGGCGGTACCGGGGTTACTGGTGGTCGCCCGACAGCGACCGCCTCGCGGTGGCCCGGGTCGACAACGCCCGCGTCCGGACGTGGCACCTGGCCGATCCGAGCCGGCCCGACGCGCCGCCGATGTCGCGCCGCTACCCGTCGGCCGGCACCGACAACGCCGACGTGTCGCTCTGGGTGATCGGCCTCGACGGCAGCCGGACCGAGGTGCTGTGGCAGCGAGAGGCGTTCGAATATCTGGTCGAGGTCCTGTGGGACGCGCACGGCCTGTTCATCGTCGTGCAGGACCGGGCCCAGCACGAGCTGCGCGTGCTCGCGGTCGTGGCCGCCACCGGCGCGACGACCGAGATCGCCCGGGTCACCGATCCGGCGTGGACCCAGATCGTCCCCGGCGTCCCGGTCCACCTCACCGACGGTTCGCTGGTGTGGACGGTCGACGACGACCGGACCCGTCGCCTGACCGTCGACGGCACACCGGTCACGCCGAGCGGGCTGCAGGTCTCCGAGGTGGTGGGTGTCGACGGTGACACGGTGCTGTTCATCGGGTCGCGGGAGCCGACCGAGGAGCATCTGTGGACCTGGTCGCCCGACGCCGGGCCGGTGCGGCTGACCAGCGAGCCCGGGCGCCACGGCGGGCAGCGGTCGGCCGGCGTCACGGTGATCAGCTCGTCGACCCTCGCGGGTCACTCGGTCGCGGTGCACTCGATCGCTGGTCACTCGGTCGCGGTTGGCGCAAGTGACTCCGGTGCGGGCTCACCGCGTACGGTCGCCTCGCTGGCGGCGGAATCGCCGGTCGTGCCCCGGGTGACCCTGATGAGCGCCGGCCGGCGCGAGTTGCGCACCGCCGTGCTGTTCCCGACCGGCTGGGACGGTTCCCGGTTGCCCGTCCTGATGGACCCCTACGGCGGCCCGGCCGCGCAGCGGGTGATGGCCGACCGGGACCTCTACTGGGCGTCGCAGTGGTTCGCCGACCAGGGGTTCGCCGTGATCGTCGCCGACGGGCGCGGCACTCCCGGCCGCGGCCCGGCCTGGGAGCGCGAGATCTACCTCAACCGCTCCGACGCGCTGCTCGAGGACCAGATCGAGGCGCTGCACGCGGTCGCCTCCGCGCATCCGGAGATCGACCTGAGCCGGGTCGGTATCCGCGGCTGGTCGGCCGGGGGCTATCTGGCCGCGCTGGCCGTGCTGCGCCGCCCCGACGTCTTCCACGCGGCGGTCGCGGGCGCCCCGGTGACCGACCACCTGCTCTACGACACCCACTGGCAGGAGCGCTTCCTGGGCGATCCGCGGGTCGACATGGGCCCCTACCGGCGCTCGTCCCTGATCGACGACGCACCCAAACTGGCCCGCCCGCTGATGCTGATCCACGGACTGCTCGACGACAACGTCTACCCGGTCCACACGATGCGCCTGTCGGCGGCCCTCTTCGAGGCCGGTCGCCCGCACACCGTCCTGCCCCTGCCGGGAGCCAGCCACATGGCCCCCGACGCCGACATGCTCACCCCGCAGCTCGACTTCCTCCGGGCCGCGCTCGGCCTTTGACGACGCCGGCGGGCGGCTTCAGCGGTGCCGGCGGGCGGCTTCAACGGCGCCGGCGGGCGGTTTCAGCGGTGCCGGCGGGTGGCCCGGCGGGCGGCTTCAACGGTGCCGGCGGCCGGCTTCAGCGGTGCCGGCGGGCGGGCGGGCGGCTTCAGCTGTGCTGGCGGGCGGCCAGTTCTGACGGGACGGGCAGGCCGGCCGCGCCGAAGACCTCTTCCTCCTCGACCTCGCGCACGTTGAGGTCGGGGCGCCGGCTGCTCGGCAGTGCCCATCCGACCACCACGGCGGCGGCCGCGGCCAGGGCGGCGCCGACCGTGAAGATCGCCACGAACTGGGACTCGTGCGGCAGCGGCACCGGGGCCCCGGCGATCGGGTTGCGGGTGAGCATCGTGACGACGAAGGCCGTGCCGAGCGACATCCCGACCGAGCGGGAGATCGAGTTCACGCTGTTGGCGATGCCGGTCTCGGCCGGCGTCACATGCTCGATCAGCAGCGCGGGCAGCGCCGCGTAGCCGAACATGACCGCCGTGTTGACCGCGGTCGCACCGACGATGATCTCCCAGGTCGCGCCGTGCAGGAGGGCGAGCAGCGCGAAGCCGGTCAGGCCCAGCAGGGCGCCGATCACCAGCGTGCCCTTCGGACCGAACCGCCGGACCAGCCGGCCACCGAGCGGCGCGGTGACGACGCCACCGGCGGTTCCGGGCAGCAGGTAGACCAGGCTCGCCGCGAGAACGGTTGAGTGGAAGCCGTACCCGGTGATCGCGGGCGGGCTCTGGACCAGGGCCGAGACGGCGAGGAACACCGCGAACATCGAGAAGCCGAGGAAGAGCCCGGCCGCGTTGGCGACCACGAGCGGCCGGTGGGTGAGCATCCGGATGGTGACCAGCGGCTGGGTCAGTCGCCGCTCGACCAGCACGAAGACCGTGAGAACGAGGGCCGCGCCGACGAGCGAGCCGATCACCCGGGCCGAGCCCCAGCCCCAGGTGTTGCCCTCCTCGAGCGGCATGATCAGCAACACCAGGCCGAGGCCGAGGATGCCGGCGCCCGTCCAGTCGAGCCGGCCGGTGGCCGCGGCCGCCCGCCGCGGAAGCGACCAGACGCCGATCAGGCCGATCACGCTCAGCCCGGTCGCGAGCCAGAACAGCCGGTGGTAGTCGCCGGCGTGCCGCATGAGCAGTCCGGTCACCACGAGACCGAGCCCGGCCCCGACCGCCAGCATGCCGCTGACCACGGCCATCGCGCCGGTCAGGCGCCGCGGTGGGAGCTCTTCCCGGAGTACGCCGATGGACAGCGGGAACAGACCGAAGCTGCTCGCCTGCATGACCCGGGCGACCAGCAGGAGCGGCAGGGTGGAGGTGGTGGCGGCAAGGATCGAGCCGACGAGCACCACGGCCATCACGCCGATCATGACGGGACGGCGGCCGTGGAGGTCGCCGAGCCGGCCCAGCGTCGGCGTGAGGACCGCGGCGGCCAGCAGGTTGGCGGTCACGACCCACGCGGCGGAGGTGGCCGAGACGCCGAGATCGGACTGGATGTCGGCGACGACCGGCACGACCAGGGTCTGCAGGGCAGAGACCAGGAGCACGGCGTAGGACGCAACAGGTAGTGCGAGCCTCTTCATGCAGCCGAACCTAGACTCGCAGACGATAATTCTCAACGTCGTGTCGAAAATCGAGGATGTGACGTCGATTGCAACCGACGGCGAGGTTGTAGGATCGGGCCGTGCCATTGAAGAGCAGCCGCCGCGGCCCGACCAAGGGCGACCAGCGCGAGCAAGCCCTCCTCGACGCGGCCCGGATCGTCCTGCGGGAAAAGCCGATCAGCCAGGTCACGATCGACGAACTGGCCGGCGCGGCCGGCATCGCCCGGTCCGGTTTCTACTTCTACTTCGAGTCCAAGCAGGCGCTGCTGGCCGCGCTCACCGACCAGGCGATCGGCGAGGGCGACCAGGAGATGGCCGAGTGGCTGGCCTCGGACGGCCTCGACCGGGGGGCGCTGCGCCGCGGTCTGGCCCGCGCACTGGCCCGCTGGCGCGTCGAGGGGCGCTGGCTGCGCGAGGTCTTCATCGCCCCCGACCCGGGGCCGGACGTCCGGCACGTGCGCGACCGCCTGGTCGAAACCGGCTGCTCGGCCTTCAGCGCCCGCATCGAGCGCGACGCGAAGGCCGGCCTGACCGCTCACCAGATGCCCGAGCTGATCGCCCGGATGGCCGTGCACCTGCGCATCTACACGCTGGCCGAGGCCTTCGCCAACCCGGGCGCCTACCCCGAGGACGTCCTGCTCGACACCCTCACCGACGCCACCCTGCGCCTCGTCTACGGCGCGACCCCGGGCCAGGACTGACCGGGCCCGAGGGTCGTGCTGCCGGAGAGTGCGCAGTGGTCGGGGGACCGGTCGGCGCATTGTCAGGACGGTGCATTATCAGAAAAGGGCATTGCCAGGACGGTGCTTGCCAGGACGGTGCTTGTCAGAACGGCTTGTCAGAACGGCTTGTCAGAACGGTGCATTGTCAGAACGGTGCCGGTCCGCGACCGGCCAACGACATCAACACCTGCGTCGCGAGCAGCTTGCGGATGCCGGTGACGGCAACCGTCCCCAGCCGGTCGTAGGGCAGCTCCAATTGAAGCCCCTCGCCCGCGTTGCGGAGTTCCGTCGTGATTTCGTCCGGGCGGAAGGTGCCGCCCCAGCCGTCGAGGCCGCCGCGCTGGTTGGTGCTGAGTGAGGCCATGCCGGCTATGCCCGCGCCGTCGACGAGGATCAGCCTGGCGGGCCCCGAGTACGTCGTCGTCATAGTCAACAACATAACGGGTTGCACCGGAGCGCCGGTCCACGCCCCGGGCGGTCTCGAAAACTCGAAGGCCCGGCCGCCCGTAGTAGCGCGGGCCGACGCCATGATCACCATCGCCTCGCGGCGTTCAGCGGTCGGTAGCGCAAGTCGCTGACCAGGGAGAACATGGGCCAGTTCGGTGGTGGCCGGCCCGGGACGGTGGAGTCGGCGCGGCGGGAACGGAGAGAGTCCGCCACCCGAACCGGGTGGCGGACTCCTGGGTGCGGGGTCACGGAGGTGATCGCTGGGTGGCGTCGGGGTTGGCGCGGGCCGGGCCGGTCGTCCCGGCCGGCGTGGTTTGCCCGGAGTCGTCGGGCGATCGGGGTGGTTCCGGCCGGCCGGCGGGTGGGGCGGGTGGTGCCGGGGGTTCCGGCGGCTCGCTCCAGTTGGCGCCGATGAGGGCGTCGAACTCGTCGCGAACCAGGTCGGGGTCGCTGGTGACAAGGTCGGCGAAGGCCTCGTCAAATCCGCGGTCCCATTCCGGGGACAACGCCGTACCCGCCTGGGCTCTGAGAATGCTGGTCATGCCGGTCACCACCCGCCGCATCCGATTCCTGCCAGGATCCGAGCTGTTGAACCGTCGGGTCAGCCCGAGATCACTTTCTGGTCCGTGTTCTGACGTCCGGCCACGCTGATCTTGCGGGGCTTGGCCTTCTCGGCGATCGGGATCCGCAGGACCAGAACGCCGTTTTCGTAGGCGGCGTCGATGTGCTCCGTGTCGAGGGCCTCACCGAGGAACAGCTGCCGGGAGAACACCCCGAGGGGCCGCTCGGTCAGCTGGGTGGTGGCCTGTTCCCCGAGCTCGATCGGGCGGCGCTCGGCGCGCACGGTCAGCACGTTGCGTTCCACATCGATGTCGATCGCGTCGGCGTCCACCCCGGGCAGGTCGAATGCGATCACGAACTCGTCGCCGTTGCGGATCGCGTCGACGGGCATCGTCGTCGGGCGTGACCAGGTCCCCGCGGTCGTAGCGCCGAACAGCTGCTCGGCGAGCCGGTTGACGTCGGTGAAGGGTTCGCTGCGCATCAACATGATCCCCACCTCCTGCTGTCTCGACTTGGCAGTCAATGCGCGATACCGTTTTTCTAACACGTCATCGCCCCGATGACAAGCGGAATGTCAACGAAAAGACGACACACAGGAAAGACGACGCACAGGAAAGATGACGTACGAGGAGAGGCAGTCTGTGACCGAGATGCCCGCCCGCCGGGAGGCCTTCCCGCCTGCGCCTGAGGGAAGCCCGTTGGACCTCGCCGCCGCCGTGGCGGTGGTTGCCGCCGTTGCTCACCAGGTCCGTCCAGGCGGCGCGGACTCCACGGTCGGTTCCGCCGAGCTGCTCGACGCCCTCGTGCTGCTGCGCCGGTTGCAGGGCGAACTCGCGGGCATCGAACCGATCTTGATCGCCGCGGCCCGCGCCGCCGGAGTGTCCTGGCAGGCCCTCGCCCCGGCGCTGGGCGTCGCCAGCCGGCAGGCGGCCGAACGTCGCTACCTACGCAGCGCCGCCGCGCCTACCGGACAGCCGGGCGCCACCCGCGACGCCCGCGTGCAGGCCGAACGCGACCGCCGCGCCGGACACCGCGCCGTCACCCGCTGGGCCAACGACAACACCGCCGACCTGCGCCGGCTGGCCGGGCAGGTCACCGCGCTCACCGACCTCGACGACGCGGCCGGTCAAGCGCTCGACCGGCTGCACCAGGCGCTCGGCGACCCGGACGCGTCGGCATTGCCGGCCCTGCTCGCTGCGACCCAGCGGCACCTGCGCCACCACCCGGGCCTGACCGAACAGATCGACACCGTCACCGCCCGCGCCGACCAGATCCGGCAGCAGCACGGCGACACCAACCACGGCCGCGATGGCGCCGCGGCGAACTGAGCGCATGTCGTCGACGTCGTAGGTGCTGGCCGGCAGGCGGACGGAGTGGAGTGCCGGCCGGCAGATGGACGGAGTGGGGTGCCGGCCGGCAGATGGACGGAGTGGGGTGCCGGCCTGCAGATGGACGGAGTGGGGTGCCGGCCAGCAGATGGACGGACACGTTCCACTAAGAGGGGCACTAAGAGGGCCACTAAGAGGGCCACTAAGAGGGCACTAAGAGGGCACTAAGAAAGAGGGCCATAACGAGGGCCCCGGCGCTCAAAAAGCGCCGGGGCCCAGGGACTGCGGGTCTAACACCATCGCCGACAGGAACGTCGGGTTGTCGTATCCGCACCTGCCGCGTCCAGCGGCGTCGGGTGCGAGGATCGCATAAGCGTGACCGGAGACCACCTCTCGTTCGATGGAAACAGCGGTGTCCGCGCCCAGCCCTGAACAATGCGGCCGGTGGCGGGCGATCCAACGGTGTGCGGCCCTCCCTTTCCTCTGACTTCCTCGATCTGACTTCCTCGATCTGTCACCTCGTGCTGTCCGCCGGTGCCGGAACCCCACGCGACTTCATGGCCCCGAGCACGTGCGACGAACCCTCACCTGCGGCGAAGCCCTGGAACCGGATCTCGGCCTCGCCGCCTGAAGCACCCGGAAACATCCGGTGTGCACGAGCCCGGGTCGTTGTCGGTCCGGCTCGCTCGCCTCGGCAGGGCGGTTCTCGTCTGCGTCTTTATCGTTTCTTCGTTCTCGACCAGAAGAACGTTAACTGACGAAGGCAAGCATGTCTAGCAACTCAGGCATAGATTTTCTATGAGGCAGTGCCCAGCATCGACCTCGGAGGCGTTCGGCTCAGGCGATGACCCGGCCTGGAGTCGTCGGCGTGCGTGCGTTCGACGCGGTCAGGGAACGGATGTATCAGCGGCGGCTTTCCGGCCGAGCGTCCCTTCGAGGGCGACCCGGGTCAGGCGGCTGGTCACCGAGTTCGGGCCTCGGACGTCCGCCCGCGCCGGCTGCATCCGCGACCCGACCGTGAATCAGGACGCCGGGGCGTGCAGGGTGATCGTGGTCCAGGCGCCGACGTGGACCTCGTCGCCGTCCTTCAGCGCGC
>DASWRZ010000445.1:0-7372 GCA_036402935.1 Actinoplanes sp. | reverse complement strand
CGAGGCGATCTCGGCCGCCGCCTCGACCCCGGTCAGGCCGCTCCCGCACACGACGACGGTTCCGCTCGCCCGCAGACCGGCGGACAACAGCCGGGCGTCCTGGTCGCTGTCCAGGACGTACGCGTGATCAGCCGCGCCCGGGGTCGATGTGTCGGCCACGCCGCCGAGGGCGTAGACCAGGGTGTCGTACTCGAGAACGCGGTCGTCGTCCACGCGTACGGTGTGCGCGCCGGCGTCGACGGCCGTGACCCAGCCGATCTCCAGGTCGATGCCGGTCCCGCGCAGCAGGTCCGGCAGCCGCAGGTCGGCGAGCTGCTCGCCGGCCGCGACCTGATGCAGTCGAAGGCGCTCGGTGAACCGCGCCGACGCGTTGACCAGCGTGATCCGCACGTCGTCACGGCGCCGCACCCGCCCGGCCAGGCTCATCGCCGCGGCCATGCCGGCATACCCGGCACCCAGAATCACGATCCTGTGCATTGTCGGTCGTTCCTCTCGTTCGTCGTCGGACATGCACTCGACGGGCGGCCCGGCAAGAACCGTGAGGTCAGGTGACGTGGGTCACCCGGTGTCTTTGCCCGGAGCGCGAACAGGAGCGACAATCAAGCCCTGTCCCGTCGTCGATCGGGAGGTGCTCGTGCCGAACACCGTCACGGCAAAGCTGGTCAAGCGGTTCCTGCCCAACCCCCAACCCTCAACCTCTCCCCCGAGCCGGCACCAGGAAGCGCTGGCCGTGCTCAGCGCGACCCGCGGCGTGGTCGCCCGGGGCTGGACGCAGAACACCTGGTACGTCGTCGAGACGCCGGCCGGCCGCCGCCGGGCGGCCCAGCGCTTCTTCCCCTTCCGCGTCGATCGCCGCAACGTGGTCTCGGCCTGCCTGGTCGGGGCCGTCATGCACGGCGGCTGGCTACTCAGCCCGCGTCCCGAGTACGCCTACCCGGCCATCGACGCGCTGTGGCACACCCTGTTCGACACCGGCACCGAGGTCGGCCCGGTGGCGTCGCCCCTGGTGCGGGCGGCCCGGGTGCGCGACCTGACCACGTGGAACGACCGGCACCACCGGACCCGCGAGGACGTGCTCCGGCTGGTCGATCGGGCCACGGCCCGCCTGATCGCGGCGGCTCCCGTGCCCACATGAGGGACTTCGAGGGCCGCACGATCCTGGTCACCGGCGCGAGCGGCGGCATCGGCGGGGCCACCGTCGGCAAGCTGGCCGCCCGCGGAGCCGACGTGATCGCCGCCGGGCGAAATCCCGACGCGCTGGCACCGGTCGCCGAGAAGACCGGCGCCCGCACGCTCACCTTCGATCTGACCTCGGAGGAGAGCGTCGCCGGCGCGCTCGGCGACCTCGACCTGTGGGGCGTGGTCAACTGCGGCGGCTACGGCGGCGAGATCGCCACGCCGCAGGAGACCGACATCGCGGTCTTCGACCGGGTCATCGCGGTCAACGCGCGGGGGGCGCTGCTGGTCACCAAGTACGCCGCCCGGTCGATGATCCGGCTCGGGCGGGGCGGCGCGATCGTCAACGTCTCCAGCCAGGCCGCGCTGGTCGCGCTCAGCGGGCACATCTCGTACGGGTCGTCCAAGGCGGCGCTGGACAACATCACCCGGGTGTCGGCGCTCGAACTGGGCGGCCACGGCATCCGGGTCAACAGCGTCAACCCGACCGTGGTGATGACGCCGATGTCGGCCTGGTACTGGGGGCGCCCCGAGATCGAGGGGCCGTTCCTTCAGCAGATGCCGCTGCACCGCTGGGCGACCGAGGACGACATCGCCGGGCCGATCGCGTTCCTGCTCAGCGACGAGGCCGCCATGATCACCGGGGTGAGCCTGCCGATCGACGGGGGCTACACGGCGCGTTAGTCAGTGACCCCGGAACGCCTCCTCCAACCACCAGGACGGGCCGGTCGTCACCTTCAGATCGACCACCATGGGCACGTCCCGGGGCCCGGCCAGCCACTGGGCGACCGGGGCGAGGTCGGCCTCACGGCGTACGGAGATCGCGGCGCAGCCGTGCCCCCGGGCGATCGCCGCGAGATCGGTGTCCGGGAACCGGACCGTGTCGAGCGGATGGCCGCCCGGCCCGAAGTGGTGGACCTCGGCGCCGTAGGCGTCGTCGTTGTAGACCACGATCAGCATGCCCAGCCCGAGCCGCCGGACGGTGTCGAGTTCGGCGATGCTCATCAGGAAGCCGCCGTCGCCGCAGGCCGCGACCGGCACCCGATCGGGCGACGCGAGGGCGGCGCCGATCGCGGTGGCCAGCCCGAGCCCGATCGACTGGAACGCCTGCGTGAAGCAGAACCCACGCTGATCCGGAACGGACAGGAACATCGACGGGTAGCCCATGAAGTTGCCCGAGTCGACCGCCAGCACCCGCTCGGCCGGGAGCACGTCGTCGAGGGCGATGGTCGCCGTGCGCGGGTCGATGTGGGTGGGATCGCCGTCGTCGGCGTACGGAATCAGGCGCCACCGGCCCTCGAGGCCGATGCGTTCCCGCAGCTCTGCGGTGCGGTAGCCGGCGCCCGGCGCCGCGATCGCGTGTCGCACCGCGACCGCGCTGATCGCCACGTCGCCGACGATGCCCAGATCGACGCGGTGGTGGGCGCCGAGGGCGTCGGGGTCGAGGTCGACCTGGGCGACGGCGGCATGGTGGCCGACCAGTGCGCCGTGGCGGGTCGTCCACATGTTGAGGGAGGCGCCCCAGGCGATGACCACGTCGGCGCCGGCGATCAGTTCAGCGGCCAGCGGGGTGGCGAAACCGCCGGAGACGTCCAGATTCCAGGGGTTGCCCTCGAAGAGGCCCTTGGCGACGGCCGAGGTGGCCAGGAGGGCGCCGCACTCGTCGGCGAGTTCTTCCAGTTCGGCTCGCGCGTGGACCGCCCCGCGCCCGGCGATGAAGACCGGCCGGTTCGCCTGGGCGAGCAGGCCCGCCAGGGCGGCAACGGCCTCGTCGTTGGCCTGCGGAGCCCAAACGGTGGGCCGCCGCCACTGCTCCCGAGCCTGCTGCTGAGCCTCGCCGCGACCGATTTCCGGCGGAATTCCCGGCAAGGCCTGGATGTCCAGCGGCAGGTTGAGCAGGACCGTGCGGCGCTCGTCGACCGCCTTCTGCCACGCGCGTGTCGCGTCAGCGACCGCGGACTCGGCGCCGTGGACGCGGTCGCTGAGCGCGCCGACCGCCCGGGCGAGAGCGTCCTGGTCGACCCGGAAATTCGAACGCAGAGCGGTCGCCGCCGGCTCGGCGGCGAGGACGACCATGGGCGTACGGCTTTTCGCCGCCTCCGCGATGCCGGTCATCGCGTTGGTGAGGCCGCAGCCCTGGTGCACCGAGACCAGGGCGGCCCGGCCGCTGACCCGGGCATAGGCGTCGGCCGCGGTCGCCGCACCGGCCTCGTGACGCGTGGGTACGAAGCGGACCCCGTTGGCGACCAGGGCGTTGGTCACGTGGAAGTTCCCGGAGCCGACCACCCCGAACACGTGGTCGGCGCCCAGCTCGGCCAGGGTCCGGCCGACCTCGCCGGCGACCGTGGTCATCGCTCGACTCATCGCTCGATCAGCGCGAGCACCCGCGTCGGGCTGCCCGAACCACCGACGATCGGCAGCGGCGCCGCGATCACGACCGCGCCGGTCGGCGGCAGCAGCCGGAGGTTCTGCAGCTGGGTGAGGCCGTACTTGCCGGCCCCGAGCACGAACGTGTGGCAGGGGAAGGCCGGCTCGAACGAGTGCGCCGCCCCCGCGTCGGTACCGACCGTCTCCACCCCGACCCCGATGATCGGCGCCTCCTCGGCCAGCCACTTCGCCGCGTCGACCGAGACGCCGGGGGTGTGCGGGCCGGTCTCGTTCGCGTTGAGGAACGCTTCCTGGCTGTTCGAGCGCGCGTCCCACCCCGTACGGATGAAGAGCCACCCGCCCGCCGGGAGCCGGCCGTGCTCGTCTTCCCAGTTGCGGATGTCGTCGACCTTGAGCAGGAAGTCGTGGTCGACGGCCACCCGCTCGGACACGTCGATGACCGCGGCCGGGGCGATCAGCCTGGTGGCCGCGATCTGCGAGACGTCCTCGCCGTCCTTGGCGGTCACCCAGTGCACGGGCGCGTCGAGGTGCGTGCCCGTGTGCTCCCCGGTGTGAATATTGTTCCAGTACCAGGCCGGCCCGCGATCGTCGTACCGGCTGATCTCCTCGAGGCGGAACGTGGCCGTGTCGGCGAAGGGCGCCGGCAGCTTGAGGATCGGCGTCTCACTCGACAGCGGCGCGGTCAGATCCACCACCTCGATCCCGCCGCCGCGAAGTCCGGACACCAGGCTCTGCAGAATGCTCATGGGCTCCCCACCCTGTCGCTCGTCCACGCCGGTCCGCGCCGTGTCGCCGATCCGCGCTCGTCGTCGCCCGACCGAAGATCGACGCCCCGAGCGTAGTGCTACGACCGGTGCCCGAGCGCCGCCGAACCCGTGCTGTTGTACTTCGGGTGCGAGCTTGGCGGGAGGCGGCCGGGGCCGGGAGCCGACCGAGGCCCCTGACGAAGGTCAGGGGTGCGGGGTGTCGATCGGGTCCTGTACCGCGTCGCCCGGGTACCTACCGTGATCGACTATGTGGCAGAACAAGCACCGGCGACGTGGCGTGATATCCGCGGTGATCCTGGGCCTGGCCGTTCCACCGCGCTGACGATTCCCGCTCCGGCGTACGCGCAGGACGGTATCGACAGTGGCGCGGTCGAGGGCGTGGTGACCGCCTTCACCGCCCGAGCGGGCTACCCGGGTGTCGCCGTCGCGATCACGAAAGGCGATCGGGTGCTGCACGTGGCGGGGTACGGGCACGACTCGGCCGGCGCGGCCGTGACCGCGACGACGCCGATGCCCATTGCCTCGCTCAGCAAGTCGTTCACGGCGCTCGCCGTCATGCAGCTGGTCGAGGCGGGGAACGTGACGCTGGACGCGCCGGTGCGCGACTACCTGCCCGACTTCGGGATCGCCGATCCACGCGGCGCGCGGATCACCGTGCGGCAGTTGCTGAACCAGACGTCCGGGATCACCGACCGCACGCTGCGGGAGAAGAGCCTGCCGCAGCCCGGCTCGCCGGCGGCCGCTGTGGTGCGGGCGCGCGCCGCGACCCTGGCGAGCGAGCCCGGCACGCGGTTCGCCTACACGAACACCAACTATCACCTCGCCGCCCGGCTGGTGGAGGTCGTGGCCGGTGAGCCGTTCGCGGGCTACCTGCGCCGGCACGTCTTCGAACCGCTCGGCATGCCGGACAGCACCACGATCGACCTGACCCCCCGCGACCTGCCGCACGACGTGCGGCAGGGACACGTGTACGCCTACGGGGCGTCGATCGCCGCCGCCGAGCCCAAACGGTTCGTCAACGGCTCCGACGGTGTGATCAGCACGGCGAGTGACCTGGCCCGGTGGATGATCGTCCAGGACGACGCCGGCCGGGCCGCCGACGGCACCCGGCTGGTCTCGGCGCAGAGCATGACGGCCATGCACACCCCGTCCGACCGGCGATGGACGTACGGGATGGGCTGGGACACCGACAGCGACGGCCGGGTCCACCACGACGGGATCTGGTTCACCTACACCGCCAGCGCGCTGCTACTGCCCTCCGGCTACGGCATCGCGGTGCTCGGCACCAGCGGCTTCAGCCTGGCCGACGGGGGCACCGACCAGTTGGCCGACGAACTCGCCACCCTGGTCCAGGACGGTCGCTCCGCCACGCTCCCGGCGCCGACGCGGTTGATCGCCGACCTGGTGCTGGCCGCGCTGACGGTGATGAGCGTGCTGCTCGGCGTTCGCAGGCTGCGCCGCACGCCGATCTGGGCGGTGCAGGCCGGTGAGCGGTCCCTCTGGCGGCCGATCCTGCGGCTGCTGCCCAGACTGGTGCCCCTCGCGGTGCTGCTTGCGCTGCCGTACCTGCTCGGCACGATCGTCGGCGGCGGCCGGGACATCACCTTCCGCCAGGTGGCGTACGCCGCGCCGACGCTGGTCGTGTGGAGCGCCGTGGCCGCCGCGATGAACATCGGCTCGCTCGTCGCCCGGCTGGTGGCGCTGATGCGGCGTCGCCCGGCCGGTCTATCGGAACGGTAGCGTTGACGACCATGACCGGCGATCGTGACGGGTGGTGGCGGCGAGGGCCGGCCCCGCCGTGGGTGCTTTCCGCGCTCGCCGTGCTGCTCGCCGGGGTCGCGACGTCCTACCGGCAGCTGCCGTGGTGGGCGTCGACCGGGGCACTGCTGGCGCCGGTGATCGGTGTGGCGCTTCTGCGGAGTTACCCGATTGTCTCGCTCGCCCTGTGCACGACGGCGAGTGTGGCGATGGCGCTCGCATTGGACGACTCCGTTCCTGTCTGGAGTGTTGCGCTCGGTGCGACGATCTTCGTGATCAGCGTGCTCGCCGGCCGCAGGCTGCCGCGTACGGCACCCGCGGTGGCCGTCTTCTCGGCGGGGGCAGTTGTGGCGATCCCGCTCGGCCTGGCCGATGGCAGTGTGTGGCTCTCCGTTCTGCTGCTGCTCGGGGTGACCGTGGTGCTGCCGTGGATTCTGGGGCGCGCCCTGCACCAGCAGGCCGAGCTGGTCAAGGTCACCGCCGAGCGCGCCCGGCTCCAGGAGCGCAGCCGCATCGCCTACGACATGCAACCCACCGCGTCGTCCAGGAGGCGCTCACCAACGCCCTGAAACACGCCCACGGCGCACCGGTGCACGTGTGCCTGGCCACCGTTGCCGGCACGACCACCATCACCGTCACCAACCCGGTGACCCCGGGCGCCCGGCCCGGGCCCGGCGGGCACGCCGGCCTGACCGGGCTGCACGAACGGGTACGCCTCACCGGCGGCACACTCCACGCCGGCCCGCGCGGCCACAGGTTCGAGGTCATGGCCCGGTTTCCACCTGCCGAGGCCTCGTGATCCGGATCCTGCTCGCCGACGACGAGGCGATGATCCGGGCCGGTGTCCGCACCATCCTCGCCACCGACACCGGCATCGAGGTGGTTGCCGAGACCGATGACGGGCGCGAGGCAGTCGAGCTGACCCTCGCCCACCGCCCCGACGTCGCCCTGCTGGACATCCGCATGCCCCGCCTGGACGGCCTCGCCGCAGCCGCCGAGATCGTCCGTGCCATGCCATCGACCGGCGTCGCCATCCTGACCACATTCGGCGAGGACGACTACCTGGCGCGCGCCCTCGACGGCGGCGCCCGGGGCTTCCTGGTCAAGTCCGGCAACCCCCGCGAGCTGATCGCGGGCGTCCACGCCGTCGCCGCGGGCGGCGCCTACCTCTCACCGGCCATCGCCGCGCGGATGATCGGCAGGCTGCGCGACAGCGGGCTCGGCCGCTCCGCGTCGGCCCGCGCCCAGGTGCGGACGCTCACCGAGCGCGAACGCGACGTGCT
>DASWRZ010000444.1:0-10328 GCA_036402935.1 Actinoplanes sp. | reverse complement strand
GACCACGCTCGTCTCGCACAACGCGCCCGACTCGGTCGCCCGCATGGTCGAGGCACTGATCATCATCGCCGCCGTCTACATCCAGCGTCCGACGAGGGGTTCCAGGTGACACGCGCCGTGACGTCCGATCCTCCGGTGGCGGTCGCCGCCGACCACGGCGGCCGGGAGGCCGCCCGCGCCCGGGCCCGGGCGCTGACCTCGCTGATCTCCCGCAACGGTGCCGTGGCGGTGCTGGTGCTGGTGGTGGTGCTCGGCACCGTCCTGGTGCCGACCTTCGGCAAGCCCGACAACCTGCGCAACGTGGCCCTGGCCGCGTCGTTCATCGGCATCATCGCGGCCGGGATGACGTTCGTGATCATCTCGGGCGGCATCGACCTGTCGGTGGGGTCGACCTACGCCCTCGCCACGATCCTCAGCGCTTCGCTGGCCCGGCACGGCTCGTTCGTGGCGGTCGCCGGTGCGCTGCTCGCCTGCGGGGTGGTCGGCCTGGTCCAGGGGGTGGTGGTGAGCTACCTGCGGCTGCCGGCGTTCATCGTCACGCTGGCCGGCCTGACCGGCATCCGGGGCCTGGTCCTCTACATCACCCACGAGGGCAACGACCACCCGTCGATCGTGGGCTTCCGGGCGTTCGAGACGCTCGGCACCGGCAAGCTGGCCACCGTCGGCACCCCGGTGTGGATCATGCTGGCGGTCTTCCTGGTCGGCTGGTGGGTGCTCAACCGGACGCCGTTCGGCCAGTCCGTGCAGGCGGTCGGCGGCAACGACTCGGCGGCCGAGCTGATGGGCCTGCCGGTCAAGCGAACGACGACCATCGTGTACGTGGTGAGCGGCCTGTGCGCGGGCCTCTCCGGGATCCTGACCACCGCGCTGTCCGGCGGCGGTCAGGAGGCGCGCATCGGTGACTCGTACGAGCTGCAGGCGATCGCCGCCGTGGTCATCGGCGGGACGCTGCTCGCCGGTGGCGTCGGGTCGATGGTCGGCACGCTCGCCGGGGTGCTGCTGCTGTTCGTCATCCAGAACCTGATCGTGCAGGGGGCGAACCTCAACTCCTACGTCCAGCAGGTGGTCTCCGGAGGCTTCCTGCTCGTCGTGGTCATCGTCCAGGCGATCCTCAGTCGCCGAGCGTCGTCGGCCATGGCATGACCGCCGGGTCGCCACTGCCGCCACCGATCCGGGGACCGGTGATGTCCGACGTCGCGGCCCGGGCCGGGGTCTCGCACCAGACCGTCTCCCGGGTGCTCAACGGCCACCCGCACGTCTCGGCGACCACCCGCACCCGGGTGCTCGCCGCGATCGCCGAACTCGGCTACCGGCGCAACCTGTCGGCCCGGGTACTGGCGACCGGCCGCTCCAACGTGGTCGGTGTGGTCGCCCAGAACACCACGCTCTACGGGCCGTCGAGCATGGTGCAGGCGATCGGCGAGGCGGCGCTGGGCGCCGACCTGTCGCTCACGGTCGGGCACGTCGCCGGGTACGACGCCACCACGGCGTCCCGGCGGATCGTCGAGCGGCTGGTGCAACAGGGCGCGGCCGGACTGGTGTTCATCGCGCCGGTCGACGCGGCGGCGGAGGCCATGCAGGTGGTGCCGCCCGGCATACCGATCGTGACGGTGGACGGGCTTCCCGAGTGGAAGTGCGCCAACGTGTCGGTCGATCAGTACGCGGGCGGCCACCTCGCGACCAAGGCGCTGCTCGACGCCGGCCACCAGACCGTCTGGCACGTGGCCGGACCCGAGCAGTGGCACGGCAGCCAGGCCCGCGAGCAGGGCTGGCGGGCCGCCCTGGCCGAGGCGGGACGGGACGCACCGCCGATGACCCGGGCCGGGTGGTCGGCGGCGTCCGGCTACCAGTGCGGCCGGATGCTGGCCCGCATCCCGGACTGCACGGCCATTTTCGCGGCGAACGACCATGTGTCGCTCGGCGTCATGCGGGCATTGGCAGAGCATGGCCGCCGGGTGCCCGAGGACGTCAGCATCGTGGGGTTCGACGACGTGCCGGAGGCCGCGTACTTCCGTCCCGCGCTCACCACGGTCCGGCAGGAGTTCGCCGAGGTCGGCCGGGAGTCCCTGCGCCTCCTGCTGGACCAGCTCAGCAGCGGGTCGCGATCCACCGAGTCCGTACTGGTGGAGCCGGCGCTCGTCCGGCGAGACACCGTAAGAAAGAGCACACCGTAGCAACGAGGAGAACCACATGACCGATGAGTCCCGCGCGCTCGTCGTGGGAATCGACTTCGGGACCCTGTCCGGCCGTGCCGTGGTGGTACGCGTCCGGGACGGGGCCGAACTCGGTTCCGCCGTCCACACGTACGCCCATGGGGTGCTGGACCGGCACCTGCCGGACCGTCCCGACCGGGCGCTACCACCGGATTGGGCGCTGCAGGCGCCCGGCGACTACATCGAGGTTCTCAAGACCGCCGTGCCGGCCGCGCTGACGGCGGCCGGTGCCGATCCGGCCGACGTGATCGGGGTGGCGACCGACTTCACCGCGTGCACGGTGCTGCCGACGACCGACGACGGCACGCCGCTGAGCGACCGGCCGGAGTTCGCGGACCGTCCCCACGCGTACGTGAAGCTCTGGAAGCACCACGCCGCGCAGCCGCAGGCCGACCGGGTCACCGAGCTCGCCGCGAAGCGCGGCGAGGCGTGGCTGCGCCGGTTCGGCGGGATGATCTCCAGCGAGTGGGAGATCGCGAAGGCGCTACAGGTGCTGGAAGAGGATCCCGAGGTGTGGTCCGCGACCCGGCACTGGGTCGAGGCCGCCGACTGGATCGTGTGGCAGATGACCGGGGTCTACGTGCGCAACGCCTGCACGGCCGGTTACAAGGGACAGTTCGTCGACGGTGCCTACCCGTCCGCGAGCTACTTCGCCGACCTCAACCCGGCCTTCGCCGATTTCGCGGCCACCCGGCTGGACACGCCGATCGGGCAGCTGGGCGCGGCGGCCGGAACGCTCACGTCGCAGGCCGCCGAATGGATGGGGCTGCACACCGGTGTCGTCGTCGCGGTCGGGAACGTCGACGCGCATGTGTCGGCGCCGCCGGCGCAGGCCGTGGTGCCGGGGCGGATGGTCGCGATCATGGGCACGTCGACCTGTCACGTGATGAGCAGTGACGTGCTGCGCGAGGTGCCGGGCATGTGCGGGGTCGTCGAGGGCGGCATCGTGCCGGGGCTGTGGGGTTACGAGGCCGGGCAGTCCGGGGTCGGGGACATCTTCGGGTGGTTCGTCGACAACTGCGTGCCTGCGTCCTACCACTCGGCCGCCGCCGAAAAGGGCGTGAGCGTTCACGAGTTCTTGACTGAGCTGGCGGCCGCGCAACCGGTCGGGGCGCACGGGCTGATCGCCCTCGACTGGCACTCCGGCAACCGCTCGCCGCTGGTCGACCACGAGCTGTCCGGGGTGTTCATCGGGCAGACCCTGGCCACCACGCCCGAGGACGGCTACCGGGCGCTGATCGAGGCGACCGCCTTCGGCACCCGGCTGATCATTGAAACGTTCCGCTCGTCCGGGGTTCCGGTCGAGGAGCTGGTCGTGACCGGCGGGCTGCAGAAGAACCCGCTGATCATGCAGATCTATGCGGACGTGACCCGGATGCCCATCCACCTGCTCGACTCGGATCAGGGGTCGGCGCTGGGATCCGCTCTGCACGCCGCGGTGGCGGCCGGCGCCTACCCGGACATCCGGGCCGCTGCCGCCTCGATGGGGCGCGTCGTCCGGGACGGGTGGCTGCCCGACCTCGGTGCGGCCGACCGATACGACGCGCTCTACGCCGAATATGTCACGCTTGTCGATTACTTCGGGCGGCACGGGAACGACGTGATGCGCCGACTGCGGAAGATCCGCCGGGAGGCGCTGTCGTGAAGCAGCTGATCCGCGACGTCCTGGAGGCCAACCGGCGCATCCCGATCGCCGGGCTCGCGACGCTGACCTGGGGAAATGTCAGCGGTGTGGACCGTTCACGAGGGCTCTACGTCATCAAGCCGTCGGGCGTGCCCTACGCCGAGCTGACCGAGGACTCGATGGTGATCGTCGACATCGCGTCCGGCGAGGTCGTCGGCGGTCACCTCAAACCGTCGGTCGACAGCGAGACCCACCGCCTGCTCTACCAGGAGTTCGAGTCGATCGGAGGGATCACCCACACGCACTCCACCGAGGCGGTCGCGTTCGCGCAGGCGGGCCGGGACATCCCGGTGCTCGGCACCACCCACGCCGACAACTTCGACGGCCCGGTGCGGGTCACCCGGCAGCTGACGCCGGCCGAGTGCGAGACCGACTACGAACGCAACACCGGCCTCGCGATCATCGAGATCGTGGCCGGCGACCCGGACTCGGTGCCGGCCGCGCTCGCCGCCGGCCACGGGCCCTTCACCTGGGGCGCCACCGCGGCCAAGTCGGTCGACACCGCGATCGTCTGCGAGGCGGTCGCCGGTATCGCCTTCCGCACCCTGGCGCTCAACCCGGCCGCGGCGCCGCCCGAGCATCTGATCCGCCGCCACTACAGCCGCAAGCACGGACCCGACGCCTACTACGGCAATCTTTCGGAAGCAGGATGACCATGAACCCTTTCGACGGTCGCGAGATCTGGTTTCTCACCGGTAGCCAGGGCCTCTACGGCGAGGACACGCTCGCGCAGGTCGCCTCCCAGTCGCAGGAGGTGGTCGCGCAGCTCGACGCCGTCGGCGGCATCCCGGCCCGGATCGTCTGGCGGCCGGTGCTGACCGACTCGGCCGGCATCCGGGCCACCATGATCGCCGCGAACGCCGACGACGAGTGCCTGGGGGTGATCGCCTGGATGCACACGTTCTCCCCCGCCAAGATGTGGATCAGCGGGCTGGAGGCGCTGCAGAAGCCGCTGCTGCACCTGCACACGCAGGCGCACCTGTCGCTGCCCTGGTCGACGATCGACATGGACTTCATGAACCTGAACCAGGCCGCGCACGGCGACCGCGAGTTCGGTTACATCCAGTCGCGTCTCGGAGTCGCCCGCACGACGGTCGTCGGGCACGCGTCGCAGCCTCGCACGGCCGAGCGCATCGGGTCGTGGGCTCGCGCGGCCATGGCCGTGGCCACGATGAAGTCGCTGCGGCTGGCCCGGTTCGGCGACAACATGCGCGATGTCGCGGTGACCGAGGGCGACAAGGTCGAGGCCGAGCGGCACTTCGGGGTTTCCGTCAACACCTACGGGGTCAACGATCTCGTAGCCGTGGTCGACGATGTGGCGCCGTCCGAGATCGACGCCCTGGTCGCGGAGTACTCGGACGTTTACGATCTTTCGCCGTCGCTGGTCAAGGGCGGCGAGCAGCACGAGTCGCTGCGCTACGGCGCCCAGCTCGAGGCCGGCCTGCGCCGCTTCCTGACCGAGGGCGGGTTCGGTGCGTTCACCACCAACTTCGAGGACCTGGGCGGGCTGCGGCAGCTCCCCGGCCTGGCCGTGCAGCGCCTGATGGCCGACGGCTACGGTTTCGGCGGCGAGGGCGACTGGAAGACCTCGATGCTGCTCGCCACGCTCAAAGCAGCCGCCTACGGGCTGCCCGGCGGTACCTCGTTCATGGAGGACTACACCTACCACCTCGGCCCCGGACCCCAGCGCATCCTCGGCGCGCACATGCTCGAGGTGTGCCCGTCGATCGCCGGCGCCCGGCCCCGGCTCGAGATCCACCCGCTCGGGATCGGCAACCGCGAGGACCCCGTACGCCTGAAGTTCTCCGCCGCCCCCGGGCCCGGCGTGGTCGTCGGGATCTGTGACATGGGCGACCGTTTCCGCCTCGTCGGCAACGTCGTCAATGTCGTCCCGCCGGACGAGGAACTGACCGCCCTGCCGGTCGCCAGCGCGGTCTGGGAGCCGGCCCCCGATCTGCCCACCTCGGCCGAGTGCTGGCTGATGGCCGGCGGTCCGCACCACACCGTGCTGAGCACCGCGCTGGACGCCTCGACGGTCGACCAGTTCGCCGAGCTGACCCGCACCGAATTGGTCATGATCGATGCGGACAGCACCCCGTCGGCGATCCGGCGTGAACTCCGCTGGAACGCCGCCTATCAGCTGCTGGCGGGCGGACTGCGGTAGGGGGATATCCTGCCCGCAACAGGTGGATGCGGGGTGCGGGTGAACGGGAAACGCGGACGGCCGCCGGGCATGATGGACGTCGCCCGGCTGGCGGGGGTGTCACATCAAACCGTCTCCCGCGTGCTCAACGAGCACAAGAACGTCAGCGAGAAGACGCGACTGAAGGTCCGGGCGGCCATCGTCGAGCTGGGCTACCGGCCCGACGGCGCAGCGCGGGCCCTGGTCACCGGCACGTCGAAGGTGATCGGGGTCGTCGCGCAGAACTCCTCGCTGTACGGCCCCGCCTCCATGCTCACCGCGTTCGAGGAGGCCGCGCAGGCCACCGGCTTCGCGGTCAACGTGGGCAGCGTCCGCAGCCTCGACGAGCGCTCGATCGCCGACGCGGTCGAGCGCCACCTCGACCAGCGCGTGGCCGGGCTCGTCGTCATCGCGCCGGTTTTCTCGGCCGGCCCGGCCCTTGCTCAACTGCCGGACGACATCCCGCTGGTGACGATCGACGGCGATCCCGAGCGTTCCAGCACCCTGGTCACGGTCGACCAGGTGGCCGGTGCGCGGGCGGCCACCGAGCACCTGCTGTCGGCCGGCCACCGGACCGTGTGGCACATCTCGGGCCCGTCCGACTGGTTCGACGCCGCCGGGCGGGTGCGGGGCTGGGAGGCGGCTCTGCAGGAGGCGGGCGTCGAGGTGCCGCCGCTGCTGACCGGCGACTGGAGCGCGGCCAGCGGCTATCGCAACGGCCAGCTGCTGGCCCGGCTGCCCGAGGCGACCGCGGTCTTCACCGCCAACGACCACATCGCGCTGGGGCTGCTGCGCGCGCTCAACGAGCATGGCCGCCGGGTGCCCGACGACGTCAGCATCGTCGGCTTCGACGACGTGCCCGAGGCGGCCTATTTCACGCCGCCGCTGACCACCGTCCGCCCCGATTTCGACGCCGCGGCGACGGCCAGTCTCGAGCTGCTCCTGGAGCAGATCAACGACGGCCCGGGCGACCACGCGAGGCGCACGATCGCCCCCACGCTCATCGTGCGGGACAGCGTCGCGTCACCCCCGCGCTCTTGACTTCATCGTTGTTATCGTTCACATTTCTTGGTACACATGGTGCCCGCGGTGCTCATGTGAACGTGCACAGACTCCCGCCGGGGCCATCAGGGGAGTGATGGTCCCGGTGGGTCACGCGTAAGCTTCGCCCGTGCCTCTGCTGCTCGTCCTCGACGGAAACAGCCTGTTGCACCGCGCCTACCACGCCGGCGCAGCCGAGGGGCAGCTCTCCGACGACGGCCGGCCCATCTGGGCGCTGCGTGGACTGGTCGGCTACCTGGCCCGGGCGGCGGCCTCACTCAACCCCGACGCGGTGGTCGTCGGCTTCGACTGCCCGGTTTCGTCGGCGCGGCGCATCGACTATCCGGCCTACAAAGCCCATCGGCCGGACAAGCCGGCCGACCTCACCGAACAGATCACCGGGGCTCCGGCTCTGCTGCGGGCCGCCGGTGTCTGCGTGGTCGTTCCTTCGGCGTACGAGGCGGACGACGTCCTCGCCTCCTCGGCCGCCCTGGCCCGGCGCTCCGGCTGGCAGTCGGTGCTGATGACCAGCGACCGTGACGCCTTCGCCCTGATCGACGACAACACCTCGGTGCTGCGCGTGCGCAACGGCGGCTTCGACGAGGCGGTGCTGATCGACGCCGACGGGCTGCCCGCGGTCTGCGGCGTACGGCCCGGCCAATACCGTGACTTCGCCGCCCTGCGCGGCGACCCGTCCGACAATCTGCGCGGCGTACGCCGGTTCGGCGCGACCACCGCCGCCAAGCTGCTGAATTCCTTCGCCTCGGTCGACGCCGCCTTCGCGGCGGAGGCCGCGCTGGTCCGCGAGGCCGTAGGCGAGCTCGCGGCCGGCCATTTCCTCTCCCCCGAGTCCCGCGAGATCGTCGACCGCAACCGCCGCCTGATGAGCATGCGCGCCGACCTCGACCTCCCGGCCCTGTCCGCGGCCCGCCTCCCCCTCGACTACCTGACCATGCGCCGCGCCCTGCTGGGCCGCGGCATCAACCTGGGCCCCTCCCTGTGGGCCCTGGTCGGCGGCGCCGCCCCCGCCGTCGAGGAGACCAACCCCGAGCTGCGCCCCTGGACCTTCCGCAGCGGCCTGACCGCCCGCCGCGACCCGACCCCGGGCCAGATGGCCCTCTTCTGACCCCGCCTCCGTCGTCAGATCGAGGTGATGACGCGCATCCGATCGCGATACGCGCGGCCGGTGACGGCGGCGCCGGGAGCGAGCCGGTCGAAGCCGTGTGGTGCGCCCGGATGCACATGCAGTTCGACCGGGACCCCGCCGCGGGCGAGGGTGAGCGCGTACGCGATGTTCTCGGTACGGAATATGTCCAAGTCACCGGTCTCGAGATAGGCCGGGGCCAAACCGGTCGCGTCGGTGAGGCGGCCGGGAGCCTCGACCGGGGACACATCGGCCGTGCCGGCCCGGTCGCCGAGGTCCGCGGTCCATGCGGTCCAGTTGTTGTCGTAAGCCACTATCACCGGGTCGGGTTGCTGGTTCCGGCCGAGATCGACAGGATGACCGGCTATCGGCGGTACGCGGCGGATCAGATCGGCGACGCCCTGCTGATCAAGCGATTTCGTGAGCTCGACCTGCCGCTCGACCACATTCGCGCGATCCTCGACGCCGGCAGCGTGCAGGAGCGGACCGCGCTGCTCGAACGGCATCTGACCCAGCTCATCGGCGAGCTGCAGCGGATGCGGGGCGCCGCAGCGAATCTGACCGCGCTGCTGCGTCCCGATCCGGACGTCGGCGAGGTCCAGTTCCGGGTCGCACGAGCGGCCAGCGGTGCGGCGATCCAGAGTGAGGTCGACACCGCCGAGATCCTGCCGTGGCTGATGGGTGCGGCCGCCGAGCTGATGGCCACGGTGCGGGCCACCGGCGCGACGACCGGCGGGCCGGTCACCGGCCTGTACGAGGAGGGCCTCTTCACCGAGGGCACCGGGCGGGCGACCGTCTACGTACCGACCGACGACCGGGTCCGGCCGCTCGGCCGGGTGGTGCCGTTCCTGGCGCCGACCGCCGAACTGTGCGTAGTGACCCACCACGGCTCGCACGCCACGATCGACCGGTCCTACGCCGCCCTCGGCACACACGTCGCCCGGCACGAGATCTCCGTACCCGGGCCGATCCGTGAGACGTACCTGAGCGGGCCCGGAGAGGTCAGCGACGTGGACGCCTGGGTCACCGAGATCGGCTGGCCCGTATTCCACATGGGCACCGACGTGACCAGATGACCCCCTCCGGGCGATTTCTTCGCCGGTCTCCTGGTGTTCGCCGGTGTCGCACGGCGACTGGAGACAGCGCTCCGCGGCCTGGACGGACTCCTCGACCGGCTCGGACCGCAAGGAATCGACCGCCCGGTCCGTCGGGAGCGGCGACCGCCGCGGCGCAACCGGGTGTTGCGGGTCGAGCGCCGCATCGGGCGGTTGGCGCGGGGTGAGCGTCTCGAGCGCGACTACCAGCGGACGACCGGGCGCACGCCTTCATCGGGGCGGTCGGTGGTCGCCCTCATCGCCGGCGCCTGAAGGGTGCGCCCACTAAGCGTCGTGCGGGGCGCCGGGGCTGTAGGGGCCGCCGCCGGCCGAGCCGAGGCGTGCCTGCTTTTCCTCGTCGGTCAGCGCCGGGTCGGCGGCGTCGCGCGGGAGGCAGTCCGACCACTGGTTCGTGGCCGCCGGCGGCACGTCGACGGTCTTGCGGGCGGCACCGCTGTCGGCGGGCGTCTTCTCATTCCGGTCGGTCATCTCAGCCGGGCGGTCCCACCGGGCTGCCCTGGGAAGCCGGGCTGTCGGTGTCGGCACCGGGCCCTTGCCGAGGGTCGTCCTCGCCGCGGTCGCCCGGCTCCGGGTCGTCGGGAACGCCGGAGTCGGCGACGCTGCCGAGGTCGTCGTTCGGGTCACTCATGATCGTCCTATACCCACGAGGCGGGCCGGTAAAGCGGTGGCGTGGGCGTCTCCGCAGCCGCGATAGTCGCCGGCATGACGTGGGCGCTGCTCGATCGTTCGCGGAGCGGACGGCCGAGACTGAGGAGAGCAATCTTTGGGCGCTCGCCCGGCCGAATAGGAGGGCCATGGCGGCATGGCGGAAGTGATCGAGAACGGTTTGCCGCTCGCACGGGCGGCCGTCTTGCAGGTACGGGTGGACTACGCCTTCACCCTGGTGCTGAAGCGTGGCGAGGACGCCTACGAGGTGCGGATCGAGCAGGCCTTCGAGTTCGCGACCGCC
>DASWRZ010000443.1:0-5188 GCA_036402935.1 Actinoplanes sp. | reverse complement strand
ATCCACTCCGGACGATCCGGTATCGTGCGGCCGGGAGCGAATTCCGGGGGGATGCTCATGGACCGGGCCGACGGGGCGATCGACGCCTCCGTGCCACACCCCGCGCGGCGCTACAACTACTGGCTGGGCGGCAAGGACAACTTCGCGGCCGACCGGGAGTCCGGCGACGAGATCGCCGAGTTCTTCCCGACCATCCGGGTCATGGCGGTGGAGAATCGGCGCCTGCTCCGGAGGGCCGTCGGTTACCTGGCCGAGAAGGCCGGTATCCGGCAGTTCCTCGACATCGGCACCGGCCTGCCGACCGCCGACAACACCCACGAGGTGGCCCAGCGGATCGCCCCCGAGAGCCGCATCCTCTACGTCGACAACGACCCGCTGGTGCTGGTGCACGCCCGGGCCCTGCTGACCAGTTCGCCCGAGGGCCGCACCGACTACGTCAACGCCGACCTGAACGATCCGCAGGCGATCCTGCGCCGGCCCGCCCTGCGGGAGACCCTCGACCTCGGTGAGCCGGTGGCCCTGGTGCTGCTGGCGGTGCTGCACTTCATCACCGACCGCACCCGGGCGGCCGAGTTCGTCCACGAGCTGATGGCCGCCCTACCCCCGGGCAGTTACCTGCTCGCGTCCCACGCGACCCAGGACTTCGAGACGCCGGAGGCGATCGCGACCTACCGGACGATGCTCGATCAGGGGCGCTCCGACGTGTGGCCGGCGACCCGCGCCGACATGGCGGCGGTGTTCGACGGATTCACGCTGATCGAGCCCGGCATCGTGGCGGCCGGCGAGTGGCGGCCGGCCGCGGGCACCGAGATTCCCGACCCGAAGTCGGTCGGCCTCTATGCCGGGGTGGCCCGCAAGGACTGACCGCACGATCCGCGGCCCCGATCTCCATCGGAGGTCGTAAGGCCGACTTCCGGCCTGCGACGGATGTGCCGGACCACGGGTGGACGGAAGGGTTCAAGCCACGGCGCCGGTCGTCCGGCCGGCGCCATCGGCAGCCCGAGGGAGTTCACCATGGTCGAGCACGCGAATTCGCAACAAAGGCGCCGGCGTAGAACGCTGTCGGTCCTCGCCGGGGCGGCCGTGGCCGTGGTCGCCGCCGCACTGGCGGTCGGTTCGGTGCCGTTCGCGCGGGCCGAGGCATCGCTCGTGCCGGCGACGTCGGACGGCTGGGCCGGGATCGTCCGGGACGAGGTCACGATCCCGATGGACGGCGGGTGGGTGTCGAAGGGCGAGCTCACCTATCCGCGCGGCGCCAAGGGCCGGCTACCCACCGTGGTGCTGCTGCACGGCAGCGGCAAGAACGACCTGAACGAGACCGTCGACACCGGCGCGACCCCGCTCGAGCAGGTCGCCCAGACGGCGAACCACCAGGGCTTCGCCGTGCTGCGCTTCAACAAGCGGGGCGTCGTCGACGTCGGCCCGAAGCTGAGCGATAATCCGGCCTTCCTCTATCCGGCCAAGCCCTATGAGCAGGTGGTGCGGGACGCGGCCGCGGCCGTACGATTCGCCGCGAAGTCGTCGCGGGTCGACACCGGGCGGCTGTTCCTGTTCGGCCACAGCGAAGGGACCCAGGTGGCGAGCAACCTGGCCGCCGCCCCACGGACCTACGGCATCCCCGGTCCGGCCGGCGTCGTCGAAATGGGCGTGGTCAGCGGTACGCCCCGCGAGGTGGTGTATTACCAGGCGGTCGGAGCGGGTCTGGGACAGTTGCACGACGAGTTCGACTTCGACGGCGACGGCCTGCTCACCGCCGACGAGGTCACCAAGGGTCTGCTGGGTCAACCGGCCGGCACGGCGCAGCAGTTGCGCCCGCTGCTGCTCGACGGCGTGCACGACGACAAGGTCAACAGCCGGCTCGACGCGAACGGCGACGGCAAGCTGGCCATCGACGCCGAGGTGCGCCCGGCCGTGGAGGCCGCCGCTGGTTTCGCCGAGTACCCGAATCTCACGAACGCCCCGAAGGGCTTCGCCGACTACCTCGTTGACATCGCCCGGTTCCCGACCCCCGCCCAGGACCTGGTCCACTACCACGGCTCGGTGCTGCTGCTGAACGGCCAGACCGACATCCAGACCCGGGTGCGCGGTGCGATCGTCACCGACGCCGCGCTCACCACGGCCGGCAACCGCGACCACAAGCTCATCACCTACCCGGGCATGGGTCACTTCCTGAACGTGACTCCCCAGTACAACCCGGCCGAGGCCAACCCCGACCCGGTCGTGCTGGCCGACATCGGCAAGTGGCTCGCCCGGCACCGCTGACCATTCTCGGGTGCGGCCGCGACCCGGCCGCACCCGCACCGACCCCCCGAATCCGGACAGGCCATGACCGATTCCGTACGGCCGTGGGACGCACTCGGCCTGACCTCGCCGTTCCGCCGCGACTGTGCTCTCGCGGCGCTGGTGGCGCTCCTGTCGGCGACCGTGCTGTGGTTTCCCGACCCGACCGTGACCGCCACCGGCTTCGTCGTGCTGACCCTGCTGGCCGCGCAGGCGATCGCGCTGTGCCTGCGCCGGGTGCGGCCGCTGGTGTGCATCGCACTGGTGCTCGTCCTGCAGACCGTGCTCTCCGCCGTCGTACCCACCGGGCAGGAGGTGCGCGGGGCGGCCGTCGCCATCGCGGTCTACACCTGCGGCACGCTTCTGACCGTACGTCGTTCGTTCGCCCTGGCCGCCGCGGCGGCCGGCACCGAGATCGCCGGCTATGTCTTGTTCAGCGCGGTGCCGGCCACCTTCGGACCCGCCCCCGTGATGCAGCCGTCCGCCGTGGTCGCCCGCGCCGCCGGGCAACTTCTCGTGGCCCTGGCCGCCTACGGCGGCGCGGCCCTCATCGGCCAGAACGTCGCCATGCGCCGCCGCTACGCCGAACTCGTCGAGCTCCGGGCCGCCGAGGCCGCCCGGGCCCAGGCCGCCCGGGTCGAGTCGGCGCTGGCCGCCGAACGCACCCGGATGGCCCGCGAACTGCACGACGTCGCCGCCCATCATCTGACCTCGGTGATCGTGCAGGCCGCCCTGGTGGAACGCCTGGTGGAACGCGACCCTGCGGCCGCGCGCACCGGCGCGATCACCGTCCGCGAGGAGGGCCGCAAGGCGCTGAGCAACCTCCGCTTCATCGTCGGCGCCCTGCGGGAGGACGGCACCAACGGTGCCCCGGCGGCCGGCCTGGCCGGGATCGCCGAGCTGGCGTCCGGCCAGGGCGCCTCGCTGACCGTCACCGGGGAACCGCGCGACGTCCCGCCGGCCGCCGACATGGCCTTCTACCGGGTCGCGCAGGAGGCGTTGTCCAACGCCCGTGATCACGCACCGGGCGCCCCGGTTACGATCACCATCCGGCACCGCCGCGACGGCACCACCCTGCTGGTACGCAACGACCCACCCGCGGTCGTCGCAACACCCACCAACGGCGACCGCCGCGGCTTCGGGCTGATCGGCATGCGGGAACGCGCCACGCTCATCGGCGCGACGCTGACCGCCGGCCCGGCCGCCGACGGGGGCTGGCAGGTCGAACTCACCGTGCCGCGAGCAGAAGGGGAACCACCTCCGTGATCACGGTGCTCCTCGTCGACGACCAGCAGTTGCTGCGGGCCGGCTTCCGTTCCCTGATCGAACTCGCCGACGACATCCGCGTGGTCGGCGAGGCGTCCAACGGCCCCGAAGCCGTACGCCTCACCCGCCTGCTGCGCCCCGACGTGGTCTGCATGGACGTCCGCATGCCGAACGGCAACGGCCTCGACGCCACCCGCGAGATCGTCCACGAGATCGAACCGGCCCCCGCGGTTCTGGTCCTGACGACCTTCGAGCTGGATGAGTACGTGTTCGGCGCGCTCGAGGCGGGCGCCAGCGGCTTCCTGCTCAAGGACACCGAACCCGACGACCTGGTCGACGCCATCCGGCGGGTCGCCGCCGGCCAGGGCCTGGTCGACCAGTCGGTCACCCGTCGCGTGATCCGCGAGTTCGCCCGCCGCCGCCCCGCCGCCGCGTCCGCCCCACGCCCGGCCGCCGGCACCGCCGACGCGCTGACCGCCCGCGAGGCCGAGATCGTCAAACTGCTGGCCCAGGGCATGTCCAATGCCGAGATCGCCGCCGCCCTGGTCGTCGAGGTAAGCACCGTGAAGAGCCACCTCAGCCGAGCCATGTCCAAGATCGGCGCCCGCGACCGCGTACAGACCGTCATCTGGGCCTACCGCAACGGCCTCATGCCAGCAGACCCGGACTGACCCTCGACACCTGCGGCAGACATCCCATGTTTTCAAAGTCAAGTCTGGGGTTGAAGGTGGGCCCAGGCGGTGGCCTCGTCGTAGGCCGTTCTGGTCTTTAGGCAGCCGTGCAGGATGCCGACGAGGCGGTTGCCGAGCTGGCGTAGAGCAGCCTGATGGCCGGTGCCGCGCTCCCGCAGGGATTGGTAGTAGGCGCGGGCGCCCGGTGAGCCGCGCATCGCGCAGAACGCCCACTGATGCACCGCGTCAGCGAGACGCCGGTTGCGGGCGTAACGAGCCAGCACGACCCGGCGACTGCCGGATGCGCGGGTGATCGGTGAGGTGCCGGCGTAGTTGCGGCGGCCTTTGCCGTCGGCGTAGCGGTGCGGGTCGTCACCGAACTCGCCCAGGATCCGGGCGCCGAGCACGGTCCCGAGGCCGGGCAGGCTCAGGTAGCGTTCAGCGTCCCGGTGCCGGCCAAAATGGTCGGCCACCACCTGCCCCAGCTCGGCGATCTCGATGTTCAGGATGTTGATCAGCTGGACCTGGCTGGACACGATCGCCGCGTAGGCGTTCTGGACCGGCCGCGGTTGACGCAACTGTTCGGCCTTCAACGTCTGGGCGATGGCGGTGGCTCTGCCCTCGAGGTCACGGCGGCCAGCGCGACGCAACGCCGCGACGATCGTAAGCCGTGACAGTCGGGCGGCCCGGTCCGGATCCGGTGCCCGGTCCAGCAACTCGAGGGCCTCCCCGGCGGCCAGGTCGTCGAAGGCCTGAATGGCGGCCGGGAAGAACTCCCGCAGCGCCGAACGCAGTCGCAGCACTTGCCGGGTGCGGTCCCAGATCAGGCTTTGATGCGCCCGGGCCAGCAGCTTGACCGCCTCCGCGGTCGGGCTGTCTCCGGCGATCTGGCGGTGATGGGCGTGGTCCAAGCGCACGATCTCGGCCAGGACGTGGGCGTCGCCGGCGTCGGATTTCGCGCCGAAGGTGGA
>DASWRZ010000442.1:0-18535 GCA_036402935.1 Actinoplanes sp. | reverse complement strand
TGCATGTACCACTCGCGGAGCAGCAACAGCAGCTGGGACTTGGCGAAGCCGGGGTCGACGCGGGCGATCGAGACGCAGTGGAACGCCAGGTCCCACGCCGCGTACCAGGGGTATTCCCAGGCGTCGGGCATGCTGATGACGTCGAAGCTGTTCATGTGCCACCAGGCGTTGTTGCGCCCGTAGCGCCGGCCCGGCGGAGGTGGCGCCGAACCCGGGTCGCCGGTGAGCCACTGCTTGACGTCGAAGTGGTAGAACTGCTTGCCCCACATCAGGCCGGCGATGCCGGCCCGGGCGACCGCGGCTTCCTCGGCCGAGGCGGCGTCGGGGATCACGCCGGCGAAGAACTCGTCGGCCTCGCCGAGCCGTTCCCGCATCACGGCGGCCCAGCCCGGCCCGAGGTCGAGCGGACCCGTGTCGTCGTCGGCCTGCACCAGGCGCAGCCGCAGCGTGCGCGTCTCCCCCGGCGCGAGCGTCAGCTCGTAGTGCAGCGACCCCTTGGTGCCGGTGCCGTCGGGGTTGATCGTGGGCGCGCCGTCGACCAGGTGGTCGTTGATGCCGTCCTTCGGATACATGCTGGTGCCGGGCAGACCCCAGAGCCGCTGCGAGTTGGTCTCGTTGTCGCACATCAGCGCCGGCACCGGGGTGTCGGCCTCGAGCACGAGGTGGCCGAGCGAGCGGTGCTGGGCGTCGAGCCGGCCCGGCGTGCCCGACATCGTCGGCACCGGACGGTTGTGCAGGCCCCACGACCAGGTGTTGCGGAACCACAACGTCGGCAGCACGTGCAGCGTCGCCGCCTCGGGTCCCCGGTTGGAGACCGTGATGCCGATGCACATGTCGCGCGGTGTCGCCTTGGCGTAGTCGACGGTCACGACCCAGAACCGGTCCTCCTCGAAGACACCGGTGTCGAGCAGCTCGTACTCCGGCTCCTCGCGGGAGCGCTGCCCGTTGACCCGCACCAGGTCGTCGTAGGGGTAGGCGGCCTGCGGGTAGTGGTAGCGCCAGCGCATCCACGAGTGGGTGGGCGTCGAGTCCTGGTACCACCAGTACTCCTTGGCGTCCTCCCCGTGGTTGCCGCTGTCGCCGCCGAGCCCGAACATGCGCTCCTTGACGATCGGGTCGCGGCCGTTCCAGAGGGCGAGCGCGAAGCAGAACGTCTGCCGGTCGTCACAGACGCCGGCCATGCCGTCCTCGTTCCAGCGGTACGCCCGGGAGCGTGCATGATCGTGCGGAAAGTAGTCCCAGGCCGTGCCGTGCTCGCTGTAGTCCTCACGGACGGTTCCCCACGCGCGCTCCGAGAGGTACGGACCCCACGCCCGCCACGGCTGCTCTCCGGAGTCGGCCTGCGCCAGGCGTTCCCGCTCCGCCACGCCGCGTGTCACCCCCATAACTCGATCATCGGCTCCCGTACGGCGACACTGAGATAGTCCCTTCTCGGTGTTACAGGTGTTGACACCGAATGATTCTGCCCGACAACCGGAGGTCATCTGATGGCTACGGTGCGCCGCCTGGCGTTCGGCCCGCAGGTGTGCGGGCGCCTCGACGAGGGTTCGGCGCGGGAGTGGCTGGTGCCGGACGGCTGCGGCGGTTACGCCATGGGTACCGCCGGTGGCCTGCGCACCCGCCGCTACCACGGTCTGCTCGTCGTCGCCGGGGAGAAGGGAAGGATGCTCGGGCCGGCGTCGCTCGACCCGATCGTGACCCTCCCGTCGGGCGTGTCGGTGCGGCTCGGCACGCACGAATGGGCGGACGGGACGATCGCCCCGCGGGGGCACGAACTTCTCGCCGGGTTCGAACTGGTCGACGGCCTGCCGCGCTGGCGGTGGCGGATCGGCGACGTCGTCGTCGAGCGGGAACTCGCCGCGGTGCACGGCCGTCCGGCGGTCGCCGTCGTGCACCGGTTGCTGACCGGCGGCCCGATCAGTCTGGCCTTGGACACGCTCTGCACTTGGCGGGACGTACACGCAGAGCGAGGGGCCTCCGGCCCGGAACTGACCGTCACCGACACGTCGGATGGTTTCGTGGCCGAGGAGGCGTACCGTCTCCGCGGCCCCGGCTTCCGCCGGGCCGGAAGCTGGTGGCGCGGGGTTCACTATCGGGCCGAGGCGGCCCGCGGCCTGACGCCGGACGAGGATCTGTGGCACGCCGGCACCTTCCAGGCCGAGTTGCGGCAGCCCGGGGCGAGCGCTTCGGTGACCGCGTGGGCCTCCGACCTCTCCTCGGCGCCGGGCCCCGCCGAGGACATCGTCGCCGCCGCCCGCGGCCGGAACCGCGCGATCGTCGCGGCGGCCCAGCCGGCCGACAACCCGCAGGCCACGCTCGCGCTCGCCGCGGACGCGTTCATCGTCCGGACCGCCGCCGGGCCCGACGTCGTCGCCGGATACCCCTGGTTCGGCGCCTGGTCACGCGACACCATGCTGAGCTACGAGGGCCTCTTCCTCTCCACGGGTCGAGCGGCCGAGGGCCGGTCACTCCTGCGGGCGTACGCGGGGAGGTTGTCCCGCGGCATGCTGGCCAACACCGCCGACACCGGCACGGTCGAGTACAACACCGCCGACGCGACCCTCTGGTTCCTGCACGCGGTGGGCCGTCACGTAGCGGTCACCGGCGACACCGACCTGGCCGCCGAGCTGCTCCCCGCCCTCCGCGACGTGGTCGACCACCACCTGGCGGGCACCCGCTACGGTATCGGCGCCGACCCGGCCGACGGCCTGCTCCGCCAGGGCGCCCCCGGCGAGGCTCTCACCTGGATGGACGCCCGGGTCGACGGCGTGCCGGTGACCGCCCGGGCCGGCAAGCCGGTCGAGGTCAACGCCCTCTGGGTCAACGGCCTCGCCATGGTCATCAAACTGGCCTGGCAGGTGCGGGTCGGCGCGGGCGCGGCCGCCCGGGCCCACCCGGCCGCCCTGGCCTCGTTCGCCCGCCGGTTCCCGGCCCCGACCGGCTGGCTCCACGACGTGGTCGACGGCCCGGCCGGCGACGACGCCACCCTGAGGCCCAACCAGCTGCTGGCGTGGTCACTCCCGTACGCCCCGCTCCGCCCCTCCCCGGCCGAGCTGCAGACCATCGGCTCGGCCCTGATGACCCCGCTCGGGCTACGCAGCCAGGCCCCCGGCTCCCCCGGCTACCACGGCACGCACCGGGGCGACCCGGCCGCCCGCGATACCGCCTACCACACCGGCACCGTCTGGCCGTGGCTGATCGGCCCCTTCGCCGCATCGTGGCACCGCCTGGGCGTCGCCGCCGGCCAGATCCTCTCCGACGCCGACGACCACCTCGGCGAACACGGCCTGGGCTCGGTCTCCGAGACGGCGGACGGTGACGCCCCGCATGAGGCGACCGGCTGCCCCTTCCAGGCCTGGTCGGTCGCCGAGACCCTGCGCGCCCGCCGCCTGTGACCCGTCAATTCCTTGCCGATCACCCGGGGCCCTCCCCCGATCTCGATTCTCGCGAAAAATCAGAGATCACGCGGACCGACTGTGAATGGCTCGTGCCAGGGCAGGCCGTGCGGTCAGGGCAGTGACAGAGCCTCGGTCGGCGCGGTGTCGCGCAGGCGAGCGGCGTCCTGGCCGGGCGGGGCGCCGAACTGGCGACGGTATTCGCGGCTGAACTGCGACGGGCTGTCGTAGCCGACCCGGTGGCCGACGCGGGCCACGTCGGCCGGGCCGGCGGCCAGCAGCAGGCGGGCCTCCTGCAGGCGGATCTGCTTCTGGAAGCGGATCGGGCTCATCGTCGTGACGGCCTGGAAGTTGCGGTGGAAGGCGGAGACGCTCATGCCGGAGGCGTCCGCCAGATCCTGTACGCGGAAGGGCCGGCCGTAGTTGTCGCGGATCCAGCGGACCGCCCGGGCGATCTGGGTGAGGCCGCTGTCGGCCAGGCCGAGCTGGCGGACCGTTCCGCTCTGGTCGCCGGTGATCACGCGCCAGAGGATCTCGCGGATGACCAGCGGGGCCAGAACCTCGCGGTCGCGCGGGGAGTCGAGCAGGCGCAGCAGGCGTACCACGGCGTCGATCAGTTCGTCGCCGGCGTCGCTGACCGCGATGGCCGGGGCGGCGACGCCCGGGCGCAGGTGGTCACTGTCCTGCAGGAGCAGCTCGGCGACCGCGGCGGGCTTGAGCACCAGGCCGAAGCCCAAGGCCGGGTGCGACGGGGACGCCTCGGTGAACTGCCCGGTGATCGGCATGTCGACCGAGGCCACCACGTACTGCCCGGCGCCGTAGTCGTAGACCCGGTCGCCGAGGGCGAGCCGCTTGGCGCCCTGGGCCACCAGCGCCACCACGGTGCCCGTCATCGAGACGGCGGGCTTGCTCGGGCGGTCGACCCGGGAGAGCAGCACGCCCTCGATCGGGGTGCTCAGGTCGGGCCGGGCGTGTCGGGCGATCAGGGTGCGGAGTTCGTCCAGAGGCACTACCCGATTCTGCTTCGCCAAGCAGAATCGTGCAATCACGGCCGCGGCGATCCACCGGCCGCCAGCGAGGTCCAGCGATGCCCGCCGACGAGAACCGGGTCAAGCGGTCGGCACGCGACAGAAAGCGGTCCCAGGCATCGGCGGGGCCAGCGGCAGGCAGCTCGCGGCGGGCGGCACGGGCAGGCGGCACGCGGCGGGCGGCGGGTGGCGCGGGCGGGCGGCGCGGGCGGGCGGCGCGGGCGGGCGGCACGCGGCAGGCGGCGCGAGCGGGCGGGCGGCGGGCTGGCCAGGGGACGGCGGCTGGCGGCTGGCGGCTGGCGGCTGGCGGCTGGCGGCGGATCGAGTCAGGTGCCGTTGGCCGGGTGGGCGCCGTCGGACGGGGGGTCGGAGGGCGGGTCCGAGGCCGGCGGGCTGGACGACGGCGGGTCGGAGGCCGGGTCGCTCGGCAGCGAGGCCGAGATCGACGGGTCCGGGCGGTGGTGGACGGGCGGGGCGCCACCCGCCGGCCGGGTGGTGGGCGGTGGGGACACGGTCGGCGAGGAGCCCAGGGCCGCCGCGTTGCCGGGCGGCCGCAGCGCGTAGAGCGTGCCCGACGCGCCGAGCACGAACAGGCCGCCGTCGTCGCCGGCCGGGGCGGCGGACAGCGGCTCGGGAATCCGGTATTGCCAGCGCACCGCGCCGGTGCTCGCGTCGAGGCCGACGAGGTGGCCGTCCGGATAGGCGACGTCGATCTCGCCGGTGCGGGCCAGCAGGCGGCCCGGCCCGGCGGAGCCGTCGGTCGGATCGACCTGCCAGCGCCGGCCGCCGGAGAGCGGCTCCCAGGCCCCGAGCGTTCCGTCCGAGCCGGCCGCGAAGACCAGCCCGGCACCGCCGGCGACCGACTTCAGGGTGATGCCGTCCGGCCTGATCACGGGCAGCATCGCGCCGTTGTCGGCCCGCACGCAGCGCACCGAACCGTCCTCCAGCGGCAGGCAGGCGGCGCCCGCGGCGGCGACGGGGCCGGCGGCGGCCGGGCCGACCGCGGGCTTCCAGATCGGGGTTCCGTTGCGGTCGGTGCCATAGAGACGGCCGGCGGCGGCGAACGCCACCGCGACGGACCCGACCAAGGTCGGGCTCATGCTGAAACGCTCGTCGGCCCACACCCGCCAGCGGGCGTGGCTTCCGCTCAGGGCGTACGCGTAGAGCACCCCGTCCCGGCCACCCGCGTAGACCCGCCCCGCCCCGACGACCGGGCGGGAGTCGAACTTCGTGCCGGTCGTGCGCCGCCAGGCTGTCTCGCCGGTTCCCGCGTCGACGGCGAGCAGGTGACCGTCGGTCGTCACGGCGTACGCCCGGCGGCCGGGAATCGCGGCCGCGACCCGCGCTCCGGCCCCGACCGGCACCGACCAGGCGAGTGTTCCGTCGTCGCGGCGATAGCCGCGCAGCCTGCCGTCGGACGAGGAGAGCACGACGCGGTCGCCGCTGACCGCGGGTGGTTCGGTCACGCCGGAGCCGGTCGGGGTCTTCCAGAGCAGCGCGACCGGCGGCGTGGTCGGCGCGGGCGGCGGCGAGGAGGGCGACGCGCCGTTTCCCGGCCGGAGCGCGATGACGGTGACCGCGGCCGCGACCACCAGACCGGCCAGCCCGACCGCGATCGGCCAGCGGTAGATCCAGACCCGGCCGCGGCGCCTCCGCACGACGATTCGGGTGGCCGGGTCGGTGTCGACGGCCGGCCGCACCGCGGCGGTCTGGTCGAACCCGCCCGCCAGGAACGGCCCGGCCGACAAGAACGACGGCGCCACCGGAGTGGACGACCGGTCCGAGGAAGGGCCGGCCGAGGAGGGAGGCACATCCGCAGAAAGGGCCGAACTCGGGAGAGCGGCCGAGGACGACGACGCAGCCGACGAGGCGGCCGCAGAAGGAGCCGACCCGGAAGCCGGAGACGACGGCGCGGCCGGAGACGACGGCGCGGCCGGAGACGACGGAGACGACGGAGACGACCCAGCCGATGGGAAGGGAGCGGCCGACGCAGGAGGCGACCCGGAAGCCGGGGACGACGGCGCGGCCGGAGAAGAGACCGGAAGGGCGAGATCGCCCAGCGCCGGGAAGAGTGCCGGCGACGTGGCGGAGCCCCCGAGGACGACGGCCGGGAACGCGACCGACACCGCCAGGTCGGCCCCCGGCAGGCTCAGTCGGGCCGCGCCCATCGCGACGGCCATCTCCGGCTGCTCGCCCGGCGGGACCGAGCGTCCGATCGCCGCCGACACCAGCGCCCCGACCAGCGGGATCCGCGCCGAACCGCCGGCGAGGACCACGGCGTCGGCGTCGGCGACGCGTACGGAAGCCGCCTCGAAGGCCCGCCGCAAGGCGGCGACCGTCTCCGTCAACGCCGGGGAGATGAGTTTTTCCAGGTCGGACCGGCGGTACGTGACCCGGGTGTGCACGCCCGGCAGGTCGACCGCGATCTCGGCCTCGGTGTCGAACGACAGGCTCTCGACCGCTTCGGCGCACTCGCGGCGCAGCCGGGCGAGGTCGGCCGGCGCAGCGTCCGAAGAGACGTCGAAGCGGGCCAGCACCTGCTCGTAGACCATGCGGTCGAAGTCGACGCCGCCGATCGGTGAAGTGGCGAGGATCTCGGCGCCCTCGTCGGTGCGCCGCAGCACCGTCGCCCGGAAGGTCGCGCCGAGGTCGTAGACCGCGACCAGGTCGCCCGGCCGGTAGCGCGCGGCCGCCGCCGTGGCCTCGTCGTGCAGCGTGACCTCGGACAGCCCGGCGAGCTCGGCCGCCCGGCGGAGCTCGTCGACCGACTCCGAGCCGACCGGGTGGGTCAGCACGACCCGCCCGAGCCGGCCGGCCCGGCCGCGCGACGCCGTCGCGATGACCTGGTCGAGGAACTGGGCCATCAGGGCGGGGCCGCCGAGTTCGGTGTCGCCGAGCGGGCGCGGCGCCGGATCGTGCAGGCGGCTCAGAAGGTCGCCGGCCAGGCGCGAGGGCTCGGATTCGCCGCGCCGCCGCGCGCCCTCGCCGATCAGGACCGTGCCGTCGGGGCGCAGGAAGACGGCCGTCGGGATCTCGGTTCGGCGGCCGCCCAGCCGCACCGCCTCCACGGCCCCGCCGGCCGTGATCGCGGCCGCCGTGAACCTGCTCCCGAGATCAATACCCAGGCCGTACTCCCCCATCCGATTGATGCTAGGCGATTGCCGCGAGCCGCCTTTCGAGGTGGGCGCGCTCCGGATCCGTGCGGACCAGGTCGAGCGCCCGGCGGAACTCGGCCGCCGCCTCGGCGACCAGTCCGAGCCGGGTGAGCAGCTCGGCGCGTACGGCCGGGAGCAGGTGATTTCCGGCCAGCGGGCCGTCGAGTCCGTCGAGCAGCGCCAGCCCCGCCTCCGGCGAACCCGTTTCGGCCACCGCGACCGCCCGGTTGAGCCGCACCGCCGGCGAGCCGGTGCGGCGGTCCAGCTCGGCGTAGAGCGAGGCGATCCGCTGCCAGTCGGTTGGTCCCGGCGCCGCGTGTTCGGCCGCGATCAGCGCCTGCAGATGGTATTCGCCCGGCATCGGCGTCGCCTCGAGCACCCGGAGCAGGGCCAGCCCGTGCGCGATCTCGTCGCGCCGCCAGCGGGCGCGGTCCTGGTCGGGCAGCAGCACCAGGTCGCCCTCCGGCGTGGTCCGGGCGTCGCGCCGGGCGTGCTGCAGGACCATCAGCGAGAGCAGGGCCAGCGTGCGAGGCTCCCCCGGCAGCAGCTCGGCGGCCAGGTAGCCGAGCCGGATCGCCTCGCCGGCGACCTGCGGCCGGACGAGGAGAGCGCCGGCCGTCGCTCGGTAGCCCTCGGTGAAGATCAGATAGATCACCTTGAGCACCACGTCGAGCCGTTCCGGCAGGTCGGCCGCCGACGGCTCGCGCACCGGGATGCCGGCCAGCGCCATCTTCGCCTTGGCCCGGGTCAGCCGCGCCGCCATCGCCGGCTCGGCGACCAGGAACAGCCGCGCGATCTCGGCGGTGCTCAGCCCGGCCACGAAACGCAGCATCAGGGCCGCACCGGCCTCCGGCTTCAGGGCCGGGTGACAGCACGCGAAGAGCATCCGGAGCCGCTCGTCGGGAACGTCACCCTCCTCGCCCGGCGCCTCCGGCGCCGGCTCGGTCACCAGCAACGGCAGGCGCTTGGCGTCGGCTTCCTCTCTCCGTACGCGGTCGAGCGCGCGCCGGTACGCCGAGGTGTAAAGCCAAGCGGCCGGCCGCTCCGGCACCCCGTCGACCGGCCAGGTGCGGGTCGCCGCGACGTACGCGTCCTGCAGGCTGTCCTCGGCCACGTCGAAGCGGCGCAGCCGGGTCACCAGCAGCGCGAGCAGGCGCGACCAGTGGTCCCGGTACGCCTGCTCGACCGCTCCGGTCACGTCAGCCCTGCGGGGAGCGCATGGGAAGGATGGGCCGGATCTCGATGGCCGCCTCGGTCAGCTGCCTGGCCCAGCCGATCACCTCGTCGAGGTCGGCCGCGTCGACCAGGTAGAAGCCGCCCAGCTGCTCGGCCGTCTCGGCGTACGGGCCGTCGGTGACCGCGACGCGCTCGCCGTCGCGGCGCAGCGTCGTGGCCGTCGCGGAGTCCTGCAGCCGCTCGCCGCCGACCAGGGCGCTCCGCTCGCGAAGCACGGTCATGAGACGGGCGTGCCGCTCGCCGTTCTCCCGGATCTCCCGGTCGTCGCGGGCCGCGTTGAACTTCTCGTCGTTGTAGATCAGAACCGCGTATTGCATGTCGTCTCCCCTACTGTGGGTCAGGTGTCGCAGGGATGACGCCATCGTTCCCCGAAATTCGACGGTCCGGCCGAAAAAACTTCATCCGAGCCAGCCGGGGCGGATGAGGCCGGCCTCGTACGCATAGACCACCAGCTGCGCCCGGTCGCGGGCACCCAGCTTGATCATCGTGCGGCTGACGTGGGTTTTCGCGGTGGCCGGGCTGATCACCAGGCGGGTCGCGATCTGGTCGTTGGAGAGGCCCTCGGCGACCAGCACCAGCACCTCGCGCTCGCGGTCGGTGAGCTGGTCGAACTGGGCCGGTGGCGCCGCTTGACGTCCCGGCCCGCCACCCGACCCCGCGAACTGGGCGATCACGCGGCGGGTCACGCTCGGCGAGAGCAGGGCGTCTCCGGCCGCGACGGCCCGGATGCCCCGGAGCAGCTCGACCGGTTCGGTGTCTTTGACCAGGAACCCGGACGCGCCGGTGCGCAGCGCCTCGAAGACGTACTCGTCGAGCTCGAACGTGGTCAGAATGACCATCCGGGTCTCGGTCAGCGCCGGGTCGGACGCGATGCGGCGGGTCGCTTCCAGGCCGTCGACGCCGGGCATGCGGATGTCCATCAGCACGACGTCGGGCCGGGTCAGCTTGGCCTGCCGCACCGCCTCGACCCCGTCCGACGCCTCGGCGACCACCCGGATGTCGGGCTCGGCGTTGAGCAACGCGCGGAATCCGGCCCGGACCAGCGCCTGGTCGTCGGCGAGCAGCACCGAGATCATTGTTTCTCCCCCGTTGACAGAAGCCCCGTCGAGTGAAGCTCGGTCGGCAGCAGCACCGACACCAGATAGCCGCCGTCGACCGGGCCCGCCTCGAGGCTTCCCCCGAGAGTCTGGGCCCGCTCGCGCATCCCGGCGATTCCAGTCCCTTCCGCCGGCTCCGACCCGGCCAGGGCCGGCCCTCCCTCAATACGGATGGCGCTACCCTCATTGCCGATGGCGCCGCCCTCATTGCGGATGGCACTGCCTTCATTGCGGATGGCGCCGCCTTCATTGCGGATGGCGCTGCCTTCATTGCGGATGGCAAGGTGCAACGCCGTCGGCAGGTAGTCGACCGCGATCGTCGCCGACGCCTCCGGGCCCGCGTGCTTGCGCACGTTGGTCAGCGCCTCCTGCACGATCCGGTAGGCCGCCCGGTCGACCTCGGCCGGCAGCTCGCGCGGCTCGCCGGTGACCGCGGTGGTGACCGGCAGCCCGGCGTCGGCGGTCAGGTCGGCGAGCCGGTTGATGCCGAGGGCCGGCTGCCGGGGCGCCGCCTCGTCCTCGGTGCGCAGCACGCCCAACACCGCCCGCACCTCGCGCAGCGCCTCCGAACTGGCCGTCTTGATGGCGCTCAACGCCTCGCGGGCCTGCTCGGGCTGGTTGTCCATCAGGTGCAGCCCGACCCCGGCCTGCACGTTGATCAGCGACAGGTGGTGGCCGAGCACATCGTGCAGCTCGCGGGCGATCCGGAGCCGCTCCTCGGACGCCTGCCGTTTCTCCTGCTCCTCGCGGGCCCGGGCCCGCTCGGCGCGCACCTTCATGGCCTCGGCCATCTGCTCGGAGCGGATCTTGGCGGCGCCGCCGAGCAGCATCAGCACGAACAGCCAGATCGCGAGCACGATCGCGTCGCCGACGTCGGGCCGGGTGCCGGGGTCGAGACCGAGGCGGCCGGCGAGGACCACGGTGATCAGCAGGTAGGCGGCGTAGGCGGTGGCGGCGCCGATCACCGGGAACCAGCGGCGGCCGCGCCGGGTGAGGCTGAACAGGGCCATCGCGGGGGCCACCGCGTACATCCACTTGGGCTGGGCGAACGTCGCGAACCCGATCGACGCGGCGGCGGCCAGCACGAACACGGCCTCCGGCGCCTTGCGCCGCCACAGCAACACGAACGGGCCGGCCAGCAGCAGCGCGTAGGACAGCTGGTCCATCGGGCGGAACACCAGGCCGTGCCGGGCCGCGTCACGCGCCGACCAGACCTGGATGACACCGGCCAGGACGGCCGCGCCGGGCAGGAAACGGTGCGGCGGACCGCCACGCCGCCGGAAGCCCTCGTGCGGCGCGACGTTGTCGCGCCACCAGGGCTGTCCTTCGTGCGGCTTGGTCATAGGGCCGAAACTACGGCACCTTGCGGTGCCCCGGCATCGGCACGCGGGCTCGGCGTTTCCTACGCCTTCGGGAGTACGCGGTGAGCCCGCGCTGCGCCCCCGGGAGTATCCGATGACGGGCCGCCGGGCCAATTGACGCCCGGAAGATGCTCCCGGGGGGCGACGTTCGGGGACGCTTTCCCGGCGACTCTGGGTTCACGACACCTTCAAGGAGGACACGGTGAACCCCGAGAACAACTTCAGCGGCACCAACGGCCGGATCCGCACTTCCGACCAGGAGCGCGAGAAGATCGCCGAGATCCTGCGCGCGGCCATGGCCGAGGGCCGCCTCAACCTCGAAGAAGGTGAGGAGCGGCTGGCCGCCGCGTACGCGGCCAAATATCGCGACGACCTGAAGCCGCTGACGGCGGATCTCCCCGACGGCGGCCGGCGTGCCCTCGCCGACACGCCCGAGGGGCGCCAGGCGGCACGCCGCCACCTCAGCCGCCACGCCGGGTTGGTGGTCTTCATCGCCCTGTTGCTGACCGGCGTCTGGGCGCTCTCCCACGCGGTCTTCTTCTGGCCCGCCATCCCGCTCTTCTTCCTGGTCATGGGTCTGGCCCGGCACGCCCGGATGCGTCGATACGGCTACGGCGGCGGGTACGCCGAGCGGGTCGCCCCCTGGAACGCCCCCGGCCGTCGGTGATCCACGACATTCCATGATGGACGTGTCGGTCGTTGATCCACTCCCCCCGCTCTGTCACAGTGACCGGGTTTGCCCCCGGTCACGGCAGAACGGGGTGCGGGGAGGGTCAACTACACATGATGGGTCCGTCGCACGCCCTATCCGGAGCGGCCGCCTGGCTCGCCGGAAGCTGGGCGCTCGATCAGTTCGCCGGATACCACCAGTCGCCTCTGGCGATCTCGGTCGGTGCCATGGTCTGCGCCGGAGGCGCACTACTACCCGACCTCGACCTGTCCGGCCGGGTGACCACCAACCAGGGCGGCGCCACCGTGGCCCACACGTTCGGCGTGATCTCGCTGTTCGTGGCCGAGGTGATCGAAAAGTTCTCGCTCGGCGTCTACACGGCGACCCGGCTCTCCCACGACCCGAGACGCAACAACGGGCACCGCACGTTCACCCACACCCTGCCGTTCGCGGCTCTGGTCGGCTGGGGCACCACGGCGCTGGCCGCGCACTTCGGCAAGTGGGCGGTCGTCGCGATCGTCTTCCTGATGGCCGGCATGGCGCTGCGCGGCCTGTTCGAGCAGTGGGCCGAACGGGCCGGCTGGGTCATCGTCACCCTCGCGTCGGGCGGCATCGCCTGGTTCACGGCGGCCAACCTGCCCGGTGATCGCGGCTATCCGATGCTCGGCTTCGCGGCCGGGGTCGGCTGCTTCGTCCACCTGATGGGCGACATCGTCACCAGTGCCGGCGTACCGATCGCGTGGCCGATCCCGACCGGGCGCCGGATGTGGCGCATGATCGGCATCCCGAACGCCATCGCGGTCAAGGTCGGCGGGAAGGTCGAGGTGTTAGTGCTGCGTACGGCGTTCACCATCATCTCCCTGCTCGCGATCGCCGGTTTGATCACACCGTGGGCCCTGCACCGGTTCGCCCCGTCGACATTCGCGGGGAGTGACCACTAGGGACCACTGTGTCGTAGATCCTGCGACATTTTGCCGACAGGCCGATGGTGTCCGGGTCGCTCATCGTCGAGGCTGGCCCGATGACCACCACGTCCAACCACGGCGAACCCACCCGGTTCGACCGGGAGCTCGCCCGCAGCAGCGCCGAAACCCTGCGCGACAAGCGGAACCAGCTGGCCGGCCCGGCCGCGCCCCTCGTGCGTGGCTGGGCCCCGCTGCAGGCGGCCATGAGCGACGCGCTCATCAACCCGCCCAAAGGCATCGCCGACGTGCTCGCCATCCAGATCACCGTGCAGGCGATCCTCGACCAGCTGCCGCCCGGCCCGGCCAACAACCGCGTGGCCGCGTTCAACAAGCTCTACCTGACCATCACCCGCCGGGTCGACACCGCGCTGCAGACGACCGCGCAGTCGCCGGAATTCCTGGAACTGCTGGACGTGGAGTTCGCCAAGCGCTATTTCCTGGCGCTCGACCTGTGGAACCGCGACCGATCGGAAACGCCCGACGTCTGGGAAGTCCTGTTCCGGCGGGCCGGCGACCTGGAGATCAGCGAGCTGATCGCGGCGACCCTGGGAGTCAACGCGCACATCAACCACGACTTGTCGCTGGCGCTGATCGCCACGTGGGAGCAGTTGGGCCCGCCGCCGGACGACAAGGTCTACCCGGACTATCTGTTGGTCAATCAGATCTTCTACGAGGAGATCCGGCCGTTGCGGCGCGGGTTCTCGGATGATTGGCAGATGGATATCGATCGGCTTGTCGGGCCGTTGGATGACTGGAGTCAGCGGATTCTGGTCAAGGTGACGCGGGCGCAGGCTTGGGAACAGGCTCGGCGGTTGTGGCCTCTTCGGGATGATCTGGAGGATTTCCGGGCGGCGTGTCATCTGATGGATCGTGCGGCTTCTCTGGTCGGGGAGTGGCTCCTTTTTGGGGATCGGTTTGTTACTGATACCGGTCACGTCATTACCGGGGGCCGTCGATTTCTTCAGCGAGCACTCGGGTTGGATTGAGGCTTTCCTACGCTGGGACGGGACGGCAGCACAGGCTCAGAGTTCGCTCACGAACCCCTGTGAACAACTCTGATGCGACAGTTTGTCCAGGTCACGCTTGCAGAACCGGTGGTGAGCCCATTCCTCGTTGAGCACAGTGCCGAGGCATTGCCGCACTGTCCGCCCCTTGGCGTACGGGGGCCATCTGTCGTCGTCCGGGACCGGCGCGGTCTTCGCGAGCTGATCAGGCGTGACCCCGGCCAGCCATGTCTCGATCTCTGCATCCTGCCGGACTCGTACGGCGAGCACCTCGTCGAGGCCCGGTTGGGCGGACGGGTCGAGACCGTCCTCCTGGTCCATGACGAACGGTGGACCCAGTCCGATGGCCGTGAACGGCTCGGTGAGCCCGAGCACGCAGCGTCGGAACCAAGAGTCGTGCACGAAGACAAGATGGCGCAGGGTTTCGACCATCGACCACTCGCCGTCGACGCCGTGATGTTCGCTGTTCTCGGGCATGGACCGAACTCGCTCGGTAGTCGTCGCCCAATCGTCCCGCAGTCGCCGCCAGGCCTCTCGCAGGTCGTCCGGCTGGTCGGAGCGGATCAGCAGCCGTACCGGGTGACGACGGTCGAGCTCCGCCTCGACGTACGACATCACCTCGACCCCGTTGACCACAAGGTTGGTGACCAGGCCGTCGATCTCGGCGTCCGGCATGACCACGCCGACCATCCGCGCTCTACTCAGGTCGCATTCGCGGAATTCTGCGCCGGTGAGGTCCTCATCGTGGAAGCGTCGCATGCAGACAGGCTAGGTCGCACCGCACACGCCACGCCCGGATTGCCGCGGATCGGGTGCGGCGATGAGTGGCCGGGGCGTCGCATGCGATGGTCGGTCTTCGTGCGCGGACGGTGGATCGCTGCCCGGAGCCGGCGCGAAGACCGCATCCGGGCCTTGAGGGCCCGGCCACTGCGCTGCTTGGTACGTCAGGCAGTGCTCGGCCGTGGGGCTGCTGGACTCGGCATGATCCAATGGGGTTCGTGAATCCGCAGCGCTTCGTTGCCCTGGTCCTATTTCTGGCCGCCTTCCTCGCGCTGGCCGCGTCCCGCGCCTTCCCCTTCCTGGACGACATCCCCGGCGTCGTTGAGACGGCCCTGGTCCTCCTCGGAGCGGTATGCGCCCTGGCCGGCGTCTATCTGTGGCTGCGCAAGTCGCACGACTCCAAGCCGTAGACCAGCCGGCGCCGGCACGGCGCTGCATGCACAGGCAGCGGAGTCAATACGCCCAGGGCGACGGGTCCTGTTTGACGACGCGAACGCCGCTCTCTTGGTCCGTCGGCCACATCGAGAGTTGGTACTCGAGGTGGTCCCCGGCGTCTTCCGGGTTGTATCTCCTCGGCCGCGGGCCGGTTTGCGTGTAGACGACTTGAGCGCGGTATCGCCCCTGGCGGCAGCGGCAGAGGTTCAAGCTCGTCAGGAAGCTCGGTTGCGCGTTCCTCGGTCGGGTGGCCGGAGACGTCGGCTCCGCGCCGGCCGACATTGACGCCGACGTCACGGTCGCGCTCATCAGCAACACATCGCGATGCTCGCCTCCCTCACGTGGGAGATGCGGCGGTCCGAGTCCGCCCACGCCATCCGGGGCACCGGGCAGACCCTGCAGTGGCTGGCCACCGATACCGCGGGTGACGCGGGCGCTTGGTTCGTCGAACGGCGGCCGGACGGGACGACGTGGCAGCCCCGAACCCGGCAGGCCGATGTGACCGTGACCGGCCCGGCCCGATCGCTGCTGCTGACCTTGACCCGACGACTCCCCCTCATCGACGGCGAAGCCACCGACATCAGCGTCGACGGCGACATCGACCTCGCCCAGCACTGGCTCGACAACACCGCCCATGTCAGCGGCTGAACGGCACCGATCGCCTACCGCCACGATCCACAGCCCGGAGACCGGCCGGGGTAGCCGATGCCTAGGGCCTTGCGGACCGGGCCGACGCCGCCGTCGCAGCCGCCCAGGAACGAAGCGTGGACCGACTCCGCCCCGATCCGCGCCGTGCGATGGGGGTCACGAGAGGGAGGGCCGGCCGGGGCCGTCCCGGAGACGAGCACGTCGGGCATGACTCAGTTCCCCTGGGTCACGAGCACGGTGCGGACGCCCGGCTCCTCGGGCGCGGTCCAGATCGACTCGACGTCGGCCAGCGGGAGGGCCCGGGCGGTCACCGCGATGCCGCCGCCGTTGATCTCGTCGGCCAGGGACGGGAGTTCCTCGAGGTAGGCCCGGGCCGAGACGGCACCCTGGCCGTTGCCCTGGAGGCGGAAGTTGGCCGAGCGCAGGGCGACCGACGGCAGCTCGATGGTCGGACCGGCCATGGCGCCGATCTGGATCCAGTTGAGCTCGCGGCCGCGGTCGGACCGGGCCGTCAGCAGCGCCATGATCGCGGACGCGGCCGGCCGGCCCCACAGATAGTCGATGACCAGATCCACCTCGGCGGCGGCCTCGGCCAAACCGGAGTCGAGCTCGACTGCGGCGTCGGCACCCAGGCCGGGCAACAGCGCAAGCCGTGTCAGGTCGCGGCCGGCGCCGACCACCCGGCCGGCGCCGAGCCGCTTGGCGACCTGGACGGCCATCCGGCCGGCGTTGCCGGTCGCGCCGAGGACGAGTACGGACTGGCCGGGCTTGATCGGCACCCGGCGGCGCAGCGCCACCCAGGAGGACATCGCCGGGTTCATCGCGGCGGCGATCTTGACCACGTCGACGCCGTCGGGCAGCGGGATGCAGCGGCGGGCGTCGACGACGGTCCGGGTGGCCATCGGGCCGGTCAGTTCGTCGTCGGCGACGAAGTAGACCAGTTTGCCGTCGGGCAGCCGGCCGACGCCGTCGACGCCCGGGACCATCGGCAGCTTGCCGGTGCTGGTGTAGTGCTTGCCGGACGCTCCGGTGCGCACCCGCGGGTGCAGCCCGACCGCGAGCACGTCCAGCACGACCTCGTCGTCGGTGGACGGCGACGGCAGATCGAACGACTCGTAGCGCGGCGGGTGGTCGAACGAGCTGACGACGGCGGCGAGAGTTTCCATCGTTCCCCTCAAGTAGTTGGCGGCACGTACTAAATTAGTACGTGCCACCAACTACTACAAGAGGGGTCAGATCTCGTAGGCCAGGTTCGGCCGCAGCCAGCGCTCGACCTCGTCGACCGACATGCCGCGACGGGACGCGTAGTCGGTGATCTGGTCCTTGCCCAGGCGGCCCACCGTGAAGTAGCGCGAGTCCGGGTGCTGGAAGATCAGGCCGCTGACCGCGGCGGCCGGGGTCATCGCGTACGACTCGGTGAGCGCCACCCCGATCGTGTCGGTGCCGAGCAGCTTGAAGAGTTCCTTCTTCTCGCTGTGGTCGGGGCTCGCCGGGTAGCCGAGCGCCGGCCGGATGCCCCGGAAGCGCTCGGCGTGCAGGTCCTCCAGCTTGGGTGTGGCGTCGGGCTCGAACCACTCGCGGCGGGCCTGCAGGTGCAGGTATTCCGCGAACGCCTCGGCCAGCCGGTCGGCCAGCGCCTTCACCATGATCGCGCGGTAGTCGTCGTGCTCGGCCTCGTACTTGTGGGCCAGCTCGTCGGCGCCGTGGATGGCGACCGCGAACCCGCCGAGGTGGTCACCGGCCGGCGCCACGTAGTCGGCCAGGGATCGGTTGGCCCGGCCCCTCGGCTTCTCGGTCTGCTGGCGCAACATCGGGAACTTGACGCCGTTGTCGAGAACGATGTCGTCGCCGTCGCTGTGGGCGCCCCAGAAGCCGTACAGGCCGCGGGCCTTGAACGAGCCGTCCGCGATGATCTTGTCCAGCATCACGTTGGCGTCGTCGAACAGCTCGCGCGCGACCGGCTGGTCGAGGATGGCCGGGTACTTGCCCTTCAGCTCCCAGGCCAGGAACAGGAACTGCCAGTCGATCAGCTCGCGCAGGCCGGCGATCGAGGGCTGCACCTCGCGTACGCCCGTGAAAGCCGGCGTCGGCAGGTCGCTGAAGTCGACCACCTCGCGGTTCTCGCGGGCCGCGGAAAGGGTCAGCAGCGGCTGAGCGTGCCGGTTGGCGTGCTGCTCGCGCAGCCGCTCCTGCTCGATCCGGTTGGCCTCGTCGAGCTTCTCCGCCCGGTCGGCGTCGAGCAGGTCGGACACCACCCCGACCACCCGCGAGGCGTCGAGCACGTGCACCGTCGAACCCTCGTACGCCGGAGCGATGCGCACCGCCGTGTGTTGCCGGGACGTGGTCGCCCCGCCGATCAGCAGCGGCATCGTGAAACCGCGCCGCTGCATCTCGGCGCCGACCGCGACCATCTCGTCGAGCGACGGGGTGATCAGGCCGGACAGGCCGATGACGTCGGCCTTCTCGGCGATCGCGGCCTCCAGGATCTTGGCCGCCGGCACCATCACGCCGAGGTCGATCACCTCGTAGTTGTTGCAGCCCAGCACCACGCCGACGATGTTCTTGCCGATGTCGTGCACGTCGCCCTTGACCGTGGCCAGCACGACCTTGCCCTGCCCGCGGTCGGCCTCGGCGCGGCCCTCGAGGCGCGCCTGCTCCTTCTCGGCCTCCATGTACGGCTCGAGGTAGGCGACCGAGCGCTTCATGACCCGGGCACTCTTGACGACCTGGGGCAGGAACATCTTGCCGGAGCCGAACAGGT
>DASWRZ010000441.1:0-7639 GCA_036402935.1 Actinoplanes sp. | reverse complement strand
TCCGGGCACCGGGATGCCCTCGCGGCCGTTCACCCGAGTGAAGATCCACTCGCGCAGCCGGATCACCAGCGGCGGCAACCAGTGGGGGACGCTCCACACCGCCGCGAGGACGGCAATGGCGGGCACGGCGGTCGCTACGAGCTTCATACGATCAGATCCGCGGTCAGATCGGCCGGTCGCTTCGCTCCGGCCAGCGCGAGGACGTGGTCGAGCTCGGTGCGGAACCGGGCCAGCAGTTCCCGTACGCCCGGGGGGCCGCCCGCCGCCAGCGCCCAGACCACCGGTCGTCCGATGGCGACCGCGCGGGCGCCCAGCGCCAGCGCGGTCAGGATGTCGGTCCCGCGGCGCACTCCGCCGTCGAGAAGCACCGGAATCCGGCCGTCGACGACGGCCGCGACCGCGGGCAGTGCGTCGAGGGTGGCGATCGCGCCGTCCAGCTGGCGGCCGCCGTGGTTGGAGACGACGATCGCGTCGACGTTCTTCTCCACCGCGATCCCGGCGTCGGCCGGGTGCAGGACGCCCTTGAGGACGATCGGCAGGTCGGTCTGCGCGCGCAGGCGATCGACCACGTCCCAGGTGAGCGTGGGATCCATCGCGATGTTCCGCGTCCGGCCGTCGGCGTCCCGCATGTTCTCGCAGACCAGGCCCGGCGGCAGGTCGGTGAAGCCGTTGCGGATGTCGCGGTCGCGGCGGCCGAGGACCGGCGAATCGACGGTCACCACCAGCGCCCGGCAGCCCGCGGCGACGGCCCGCTCGACCACGTGCCTCTCGAACGCGGCGTCCGGCTGCGGGTAGAGCTGGAACCAGAGCGTGGCGCCGCTCGCCGCGATCTGCTCGATCGGCTGGGTCGCGGCCATGCTGACCACCATCACGACGCCCTCGGCGGCCGCCGCCCGGGCGGTTCCGGCCTCACCCGACGGGTGCGCGAGCAGGTGGAACGCGGTCGGGGAGAGCAGCAGCGGCATCGACAGCCCGGTGCCGAGCAGGGTCGTGCGCAGATCACGGTCGCCGACCCCGCGCAGGACGCGCGGAACGATCCGCCGTCGTGTGAACGCCGCCTCGTTCGCGCGTACGGTCCGCTCGTCGCCGGCACCGCCGGCGAAGAAATCCGCATGAGCCGGTTCGAGGTTTGCCGTTGCCCCGGGCGGCGGCTCGGTGAGCGAGTGCACCTCACGCCCCGGCCAGCACGCGGTCCACGAAATCGACCAGCGGAGCGACGTGCACGTCGCCGCGGTTCCACCTGTTCTCGAGGTTCTCGGCCAGATGGTGGGTGGCCCGCACGGTGCCGCCCTGGAAGTGCCGGATCACCGGATGCAGGTAGGCCGCGTCGTGCGCCTGCCCGACCGAGTCCTGGGCGACCCGCTTCACCGTGATGTCGAACGGGTCGACCTGGTCGTGCTCGGGACCGTATTCGAGGGTGATCGCGAACGCGTCGTCGTAGCCGCCGAGGCCGCCCTCGGCGAAGAAGTCGAGCGGCACCTCCTCGTGGTACGTCCTCGTGCCGTCGCGGACGGTCACGACATCGGCGAGGAAACCGAATTGCTGCCAGAGGGCACTCGTACGGTTGACCCGCTCGATGATCGCCCCGGCGATGTCCGGGGTTTCCTTCGACGGCCAGGGCGTGTCGTCGTGGCGCTGCCCGAGGATCTTGTGCAGCGCCCGCGCGCCGTAGCGGAAACCGTGGATGAAGCCACTGGTCGACTTCTTGAAGTCGCGCACCTGCGTGATCGTCCCGGCGAAGTACATTCCCGGCACGTTGACCGACTCCCAGGCCGAGGTCTGGGCCGGGAAGCGGTCCTGGACGGTCAGCTCGGGTCGGCAGCTCTCGTCGAAGATCGAGGCGTCGAACGCGAACCCGGTGCACAACAGCACCCGGTCGTAGTGCAGTTCCTTGACCACCTCGTCGGCCCGGGAGAAGGCGAACAACACCTTGAGGTGGTCGCCGTCCCGCTCGATCGACCGCACGGTGCCGTCCAGCACCGCGTTGCCCGCCTTGAGCTCGTAGGTGTCGAGGAAGTTGTTGTTCACCGCCCGCAGATGACCGACGAAGTGCGTGCGCCACGCCAGGCGGATCGAACTGGGCCCGGCCACGTGCAGCACCGACGTCGTCTCGATCAGGTTGTCGGCGGTCTCGAAGGCCGAGTTGGCCTTGCCGAGCACCAGCACCCGCTGGTTCGTGAAGTCCTGCGGGTCGACCGACATCGTGTCGTAGCCCTCGGCCAGCTCCAGGCCCGGGATGTCGGGGCGGTAGGTGCGGGTGACCCCGGTCGCGACGACCAGCCGTTTCGCCCGCCAGGTCTCTTCTCCCGCTTGGACGACGAACTCGTCACCCTCTTTGGCGACTTTGTCGACGTTCGTGCCGAATCGAATCCGGACCCCGGTCTTGGCCGCGAAGTCGGCCAGGTAGTCCAGGAGCGCCTCGGCGGGCGGAAAATACCGGACGCTGTAGTTCTTGAACAGCAGCGACGGATCGTCGCTGAGCAGCGAGTTCCAGTCCATCCGCAGGTTGAGTTCGGGATCGTCGCTCCCGGTGTACACCTTGTTCAACGAGATCAGCGTGCGGTGCCGCGGATAGCGGGTGAAGAACGTGCCCGGCGCGTCACCCCGCTCGAGCACCAGATAGTCGCGCTTGCCTTCGGCCTCGAGCAGGGCGGCCAGCTGCACGCCGGCCGGGCCGGCCCCGATGATCAGGTAATCGAGAGTCACCGGGCCGACGCTAGGAGCGCTTTATCAGAGAATTTTCAAGAAACGCACCTTTGTGCAGGTAGCGACGCTATCTCAGAACTCTCTGAGAACGCCCGGCTACGGTCCGCCCATGAGTCTCTGGCCGCAGCCGCTCCTCGACCTCATCTCCCTGCGCGGCGCCGACCCGCTCTTCGAGCAGGGTGACCGGGTGGTCTCGGGCAACGAGATGATGTCGCTGATCCGGCGGATCGCTTCGGGGCTGCGGGCGGCCGGGGTTTCGCCGGGGGACGGCGTGGTCATGCAGCTGGGGGTCGCGCCGGAGACGTTCGCCGCTATCGTCGCGGGCTTCGCCGTCGGGGCCCGGGTCGCCGGTGTCCGAGCTGATCAGTTGCGGCACGTGATGACGACCTCGGGCGGCCTGCTGATCGACGACGCTCGGCTGCCGTCCCTGACGGGTTTCGACGAGGCGCCGGTGGTTGCCGCGGGGCGCCCCGGCGACCTGGCGCGGATCGTCTACACCAGCGGTAGCACCGGCCTGCCGAAGGGCTGCTGCCAGACCTATGACGCGATCAGTCGCCGGGAGCAGGCCGTGCCGTCGCGCTGGTCGCCCGGCACCGCTTCCTTTGCTTCGCGGATGAGCCGGTTCCTGGTCTTCGGGTCACTGTCGGCCCAGGTGATGTTCGAGTACGCGGTGCTGGCCATCGCCTCCGGCGGCGTCCTGGTGGCGGCCGAGCCGCCGATCTATCCGGAGGCGGTGGCCAAGCTCCGGGCCACCGCGGGTGTGATCACGGTCGGTCGGCTCCACCAGCTGGTGAAGGCGCAGCGGGCCGAACCGGCCGACCTGTCGTCGCTGCAGGGCTTGATGGTGAGCGGTTCACCGATCGAGCCGGCCCGTCTGGCGGACGCGCTCGATGTGCTCGGCCCCGTTCTGTTCAACGGGTATGGCCAGACCGAGGCCGGGCTCATCGCGATGATCACACCTGACGAACTGCTGACTTCCTCCTCCCTCCTCTCCTCGGTCGGAAAGCCACCGCCGGGTGTCGAGGTCGCGATACGTGGCGGTGAGCTCTACGTCCGCACGCCGTGGCAGTCCACGTTCTACTGGGACGACCCGGCCGAGACGGCCGAGGTCTTCGTGGACGGCTGGGTGCGGACGCGCGACCTTGCCTCCATCGGCCCGGACGGCTACCTGCGGCTGCAGGGCCGGGCCCGGGACGTCATCATCGTGCAGGCCGAACTGGTCTACGCCGGCCCGATCGAACGTGCGCTGGCCTCCTCGGCGACGGTCGCCGAGGCGTACGTGGTCGGCCGCCCGGACGAGCACAGCGGCGAGGCCGTCCACGCCTTCGTGGTGCCCGCGCCCGGCCGGACGCCGTCGATCCCGTCGTTACGCGGCTTGGTCGAGGGATGCCTGGGGCCGAAGGCCGTCCCGGCCACCATCACCCTCATCGACGCCGTGCCGGTCGCGCCGAGCGGCAAGCCGGACAAGAACGCCCTGCAGGTGCCGTGACGGCCGGTGAGGGCCACCAGCTGCTGGACGGCCTCGTAAAGCAGGGCCCGCGCCTCGGAAGGGGCCATACCGAGGCGACGGGCGGCCTGCTGGGGAGTCCTCTTGCGGAAGTAGGTCTCCACGAGGATCTCCCGATGTGACGCCGGCAGGCCGCGAATGACCGTCTCGATCGACGGCCCTTCGGCGTCACGGTGGGTGCGGGGGGCACTGTGGGGGGTGGGCACGAAAAGTACTCTGGCCTGCGTGTCAGCCAAATTCCAGTGCGCAGCTGCGTCACAGACAGTGAGTGCTGGTCTCGCTCCACAGTGCTACGAGCCGCTCGGTGCGGCTGAGGACGCGGGCGTCCTTTGGAACGAGTCAGCAGGGCAGCGTGACGTGGAAGGTGGCGCCGCTGCGGCCGGTCTCGGGTGTGACCGTGGCGGTGCCGCCGTGGCGCTCGGCGATCAGCCGGACCGTGGCCAGGCCCAGGCCGGCGCCCGGGATGGCCCGTTCGGTGGCGACCGCGCCGCGGAAGAAGCGCTCGAAGATCAGCGGCTGTTCGGTGTCGGGGATGCCCGGCCCGTCGTCGGCCACCTCGAGATAGGCCTCATGGCCGGCGACGCCCACCGTGACCGTGACCGTTCCGCCGGGCTGGGGATAGGTGAGCGCGTTGTCGAGGAGGGCGCCGACCAGCTGGGCGAGGCGGTCCGGGTCGCCGCGCATCGGCAGGGAGCCGGGCAGGCGCTCGACGACCGTGATCTTCTTGGTGGCGGCGCGGTCGGCGACGCGGTGAATGGCTTCCGTGACCACATGGGTCAGGTCGAGGTCGGCCGGATGCAGGCGGGCGCGGCCGCTGTCCAGCGCCGACAGGTCGAGCAGGGCCTCGACGAGGCGGCGCAGGCGGTCGCTGCCACGGCGGGCGGCTTGGACCATGGCCATGCTTTCCTCGAGCGGGGTCGAGGGGTCGCCGTCGGCGAGGAGGTCGAGGTAGGAGGCGATGACGGTCAGCGGGGTGCGCAGCTCGTGGCCGACCAGGTTGAGGTATTCGTCCTTGGCCCGGCCGAGCGCATGCTGCAGGTCGTCGGCCCGGCGCGCCTCGGTGACGTCGTGGAAGACCGACACCGCGCCCAGCCGGCGGCCCTGCTCGTCGGTGATCGGGTGGGCGTTGACCCGCAGCCGTCTCGACCCGCCGTCGGGCAGGCGAAGTGCCTGTTCGGCTCCGCGAATTTGTTCCCCGTGCAGCGCGTGCATCAGCGGCAGCTGGGTCGGTGCGACCGGACGACCGTCCGGATCGGTGACCGGCACCCGGGCCGCCCATTCCTCCAGGCTCTCGGCCGTTCGGCCGGGGCCGAGCCGGTCGGCCAGCGAACGGTTGACGATCACGAGGCGGCCGGCCGGGTCGCAGGCCGCGACACCGGTATCGAGGCTGTTGAGCAGAGTGTCCAGGAAGTGCCGTTGCTCCCGTTCGGCGTCGCGGGCGCGCCGCTCGGCGACGAACGCCGTACACGCCTGCGCGCCGTCGTCGGCCGCCGCGAGCTGCATCGGCGTCCAGTCGCGGGGCACGAAGTCCATCACGGCACAGACGCCCACCACCTCGCCGACCGGGTCGCGGACGGGAAAACCGGCGTACGCGCGTACGCCCACCGCCCGGGCCGGGGAGCCGGCCGGAACTCGGCTGTCGATCAACAGATCGGATATCACCAGCGGAAAGCGATTGTGCACGACAAGCCCGGCCAGAGTGTGTGGCACCGGAACCTGCTGCATCGGGAGAAAACCGATAGGCAGCGCATAACCCCCGATCAACCGCATGTGCGGACCATCGGCCAGGTGGATCATCGCGCTGGCCGCCCCGGCGCCGCGCGCGGTGAGGGAGGCGAGCCGGTCGGCGGCGGACCGGGCGAGGCCGCCGGGCGTGACCTCGACGCCACCGGTGGGGAGGGTGGTGCTATCCGGGAGCATGCGTCGGGCCCGACTATCGGTTCCGCGGGCCACGGTGCTCACGGTTTCATTGTGATAGCGCAAGTACCGACATGTGGCCGGATTCACGGGTGTCGCTTCGTCCGGAATGTTTCGGGATCAGGGATTTATCACTACCTTGAGGCCCTGACGGGCCACGGCGGTCTCGAACGCCGTCGAGACCTCCCCCAGCGGGAAGCGGTGCGAGACCAGATTCCGTACGTCCACCAGCCCGCCCGTCACCAGAGCGGTCGCCCGGGGGTAAACCTCCTTCATGCGCCGGACCATGCTGAAGGTCAGCCCCTTGCGCCGGGCCGGACTGGCCGGAAACGACGAGGTCTCGGCGCTCGGAATGCCGGCGAGTACGACCCGCCCGCCCGGCCGCACCACCTCGACCGCGGCGTCGATCGCCGAGTCGGTCCCGGCGATCTCGAACGCCACGTCCACCCCGAGCCCGTCGGAGAATTCGGCCAGCCGCTCGTAATAGCGTGGCTCCGACGGGTCGAGCACGGCGTCGGCACCCCGCTCGATCGCCACCTGCCGCCGGTGCGGCAGCGGATCGGCGGCCAGCACCCGGGCCGCCCCGGCCGCCCGCGCCACCTGGATCATCAGCAGGCCGATCGGCCCGCACCCGATCACGGCCACGCTCGCGCCGAGCCGAACGTGGCCCAGGTCGACCGCGTGAACGGCCACCCCGAGCGGCTCGAGCATCGCCCCGTCGGCGTCGCTCAGGCTGTCGGGCAGCGGATGGAGGCGCCCGGTCGGCCAGGCGAGGTAGCGCTGGAATCCGCCGTCGCAGCTCGCGTGCCCGGCGAAAATGATGTTGCGGCAGAGGTTGGGATGACCGGCGATGCACAGGTCGCAGTGGTGACACGGAATCGCCGGGTCGACCGCGACCCGCACCCCGTCCAACTCGCCGCCCCGCACGATGCCGGCCATTTCATGACCGCCGACCAGCGGGTTCTTGATGCGGGCGTCGCCGATGCCGCCCTCGTCGTACCAGTGCAGGTCGGACCCGCACAACCCGACCGCGGTGATCTCCACGAGGCTCTCGCCGCCGTGCACCTTCGGCATCGGCTCCTCGGCCAGCCGTACGTCGCGGGCGGCGTGGAACCGCGCGGTCAGGTTGGTCTCAGTCGGCACGCGAACCTCCGGGGGAGTCGTTCCCGCCATCCTGCCATCGCAGGCGCCGCTCGGCACCGGAAACCACACCGGGTCAGCGCGGGGTCCGGCCGCGCCGACGTGCCGGTGGCAGGCGGCCGCCACCGCGGGTCCGGCGTGCTCGAGCAGCGTGCCGGACGACCCGGAGCCCGACCGCCCGTAGCACTGTGGAGCCAGGCCAGCACTCACTGTCTGTGACGCAGCTGCGCACTGGAATTCGGCTGCCGTGCAGGCCAGAGTACTTCTCGTGCCCAGCCCACATGCCGCTCCCCGCACCGAACGTGACGCCGAAGGGCCGCCGCTCGAGACGGTCATTCGCGGTCTTCCGGCGCCGCACCGGGAGATTCT